>JAISEB010000114.1 GCA_031264395.1 Treponema sp.
TCACCGAAGATCCCGCCTTCTCCTTTCTTGTAAGGGATCTTGCCCTGCTTGCCCGGACGGGTTTCCGGGTGGTGATAGTGCCGGGGGCCAAAGAATGGATAGATTCCGTGCTGGGGGAACACGGCGTCGTTTCGCGCTACATGGGGAACACAAGAATCACCGCATTGGACGCGATGCCCTTTGTGGAAATGGCGGCGTTTCATGTGGCGACGCGTTTCATGACGGGTATTTCGGCGGGAAGAACCGATGTGGTAATCGGGAATTTTGTCCGGGCGCGCGGCCTTGGGGTTGTTGACGGAACGGACATGGAACGCACCGGCACTGTAGACAAAATCTTCGCGGGTTCAATAAACACGGTGTCAAGCCAGGGGATGATCCCCATACTTCCCTGCATAGGCTGGAGCCCGGCGGGAAAATCCTACAACGTCCCCAGCGACGAAATAGCCCTGGCCGCGTCAACGGCGCTCAAGGCTGTCAAGCTCTTTGTCATCTCGGCCCACGAAGGTCTGCGGAAAGGCCCCTTTGTTTTTCCTCCGGGTTTTGAAACGGCGCAGGGCGGCCGGGTAAGGCGGCTTACTCCCCGGGAGGCCGAAGACATTCTTGCCCTCAACGTGGAAGAAAAAGGCGGGCAGGGGAAAAACGCGGCGGGGGAAAAAAGCGCCTCCTCGCGCAAGGTGCTGGGGGAACTTTCCCTCGCGCTCAGGGCGTGCCGGGCCGGGGTAGACCGCGTGCATCTTGTGGACGGAAGGGAAGAAGGCGCCGTACTGCGGGAACTCTTTTCGAACCTTGGGGCCGGTACCATGATCTACACCGACGAATACGAGGCGATCCGGGATCTGCGGAGCGCCGACATTCCCGATATGCTGCGGATGATGGAGCCCCTTATGCAGGAGGGCGTACTGGTGCGGCGCAAGGCGGAAGACATTCAGGAAAAGCGGGACGATTACGTGGTCTTCGACATAGACGGAAAAATACACGCGTGCGGCGCGCTTCACGACAGGGGGGAAGGCCAGGGAGAAATCGCCGCGCTCGCCACGGACCCGTCCTGTACCGACACGGGCCTTGGAAAGAGGATTGTCGGCTATCTTGTAGACAGGGCGAAAAAAAGGGGGATGAAAAGGGTCTTCGTCCTTACCACCCGCGCCCACGACTGGTTCGAAGCGCTGGGTTTCCGGGAAAGCGCCGTGGAAAGCCTTCCCGAGGAACGGAGCAGAAGCTACGACCGCAGCCGCAAGAGCAAGATCTTCGCGCTTGAATTACGCTGATGCAGAGGAGTTTTACCCGCACCGCCCTTATTCTGCGTTCGCGCCCGTCAGGCGAATCGAACCGGGAAGTCTGGCTCCTTACCGCCGAGGAAGGGATAATCCGCGCCACGGTGTTCGGCGGGCCGAAAAGCCGTCTCCGCGCCCACGCGGCGCCCTTTCATTCGGGGACGGTCTGGCTGTACCACGACCCCGTCCGGGATTCGCGCAAGATCACCGACTTCGACGTCGTTTCCTGGCGGCTGGGACTGCGGGAGATGTACGAAAGGACCATGACGGCAAACGCCGTTGCGGAAACCGTGCTGGCCTCTCACGGCGGCGGCGGAAACTGGCGGACGGCTTTCGGCCTGTTTTCCTTCACCCTTGACAGCCTGGAAGAAGCGGCGGCCGAAGCCTGTCCCCGGATCTTTGTCCGCTTCCTGTGGAACTGGGCGGCGTTTCTGGGGGGATGCCCCGGCCTCAGCTGCGCCTCTTCCGCTTGTGAACAGGCGGACGATGGAGTATTATGGTATGACAGGAAGGAAGGAATCTTCCTCTGCACGCGCTGCGCCGGCCTTTACGGTACAGGCGGAAGCGAAGACGGCGCGGCGGCGGGCCTTTTGGCGCTGGGCCCGGCCGCCCGCGTCTGGCTTGCTTCCCCCGAAGACGGCCCCCTTCCCCGCCCTTTTCCGGACGCCCCTTCTTTCAGGGAAGCCCGTTCGGTAGCGATGGCCGTCATGGAGGGCGTTCTGGGAAGGCGGCTTGCAACCTGGGATGAAATATAGGAAAAAAAATGAGAGCTGTTGACATTATACTGAACAAGCGTTCGGGAAAAGAACTTTCCCCGGATGAAATACGGTTCCTCATCGCCGGTTATACCGCCGGGGACATTCCCGATTACCAGATGTCCGCCTGGGCAATGGCCGTGTTTTTCAGGGGGATGAACGCGGAAGAGACCGCCGCCCTTACCGGGGCGATGCTCCATTCGGGGGAAGTGATGGATCTTTCGGGCATTCCCGGCCCCTTTGTGGACAAACATTCCACGGGCGGCGTCGGCGACAAGACCAGCCTTATCCTCGCGCCTCTTGCCGCAAGCCTTGGCATACGGGACCCCATGATGTCGGGCCGCGCCCTTGGCCATACCGGGGGCACCCTCGACAAGCTTGAAGCCATACCGGGTTTCAGGACCAGCCTCGGCCCGGCCGAATTCAGGGAGATCCTCGCAAAGAACGGGTTCGCCATGACGGGCCAGACAAAGGACATAGTCCCCGCCGACAGGCTCCTCTATGCGCTGCGGGACGTCACCGGCACGGTGGAATCCATTCCCCTTATCACGGCAAGCATCCTTTCCAAAAAAAAGGCCGAAGGGGCACAGGCGCTTGTTCTTGACGTAAAATACGGATCGGGGGCTTTCATGAAAGATCCCGCCGACGGCGAAAAACTCGCGCGATCCCTTGTCGATACCGGAAAGGCCATGGGAATGCGCATCATCGCGCTCCTTACCGCCATGGACGAACCATTGGGAAACAAGATGGGCAATTTCCTTGAAGTAGAGGAAAGCATGGACTGCCTTGAGGGAAAGGGCCTTGACGGCGCGGAGGGCCCCGCCGATCTTCTGGAAGTTACCCTGGAACTTGCCGCCCGCATGGCGGTGCTCGGCGGCAAAGCGGAAGATTCCGCCGGGGGAAGACGTCTCTGCGAACAGGCCCTTAAAAGCGGAAAACCGCGCGAACTCTTCCTTGCCGGCATCAAAAGCCAGGGAGGAGACCCGGAAGAATTCCTTTCCATGAGGGGAAATTACCGTTCGCCCCACAGCGGGGAAGTACGGGCGGCCCGCGGCGGCTTTATCTCCCGTATCGACGCCTTTACCGTAGGGCGCGCCGGCGTGGATCTGGGCGTGGGAAGAAACCGCACGGAAGATCCCGTGTGCCCCGCCGCCGGCGTGGAATTCCACCTCAAGGGCGGCGCGGCGGTAAAGAAAGGGGATCGTATCATGACGGTCTGGGGAAAAGATCAGGCGGGTCTTTCCGCGGCCCTTCCCCTCCTTGAAAAGGCGGTCGAATATTCGGATACGGCGCCCGCCCCGCGCGGCCTCATCCTCAAGGAAATAGCGTCAGCATGAAATGGGAAAAAAAAGACATCTCCCCCGATCTGGTAAAGGAGATCTCGGCAAAATACGGCTGCGATCTTCTTACCGCCTCCATACTGATACGCAGGGGGCTTGTGTCGGGCGAAGACATCCGCTACTTCCTTGAAGACAACGAACGGCATCTCCGTAATCCCTTCGATCTTCCCGGCATGGAAGACGCCGTCGACCGCATCCTGGCGGCAAAGGAAGAAGGCGAAAAAATCCTGATTTTCGGCGACCGCGACGTTGACGGAATCACCGGCACGGCGCTTCTTTCGAGGTATCTTGAGAGCCTGGGCTTCGACGTTTCATGGCGCGTCCCTACAGGCGACGAGTCCTACGGCCTTTCAATACAGGCGCTGGAAGAATTCGCCGGGGCCTACGGGACCCTTGTCATCACCGTAGACAACGGAATTTCCTGCGCGCGGGAAGTACGGCGGGCCAATGAACTTTCCGTCGACGTGATCATCACCGATCACCACAACCCGCCTGAGACGCTGCCGGAGGCGCTTGCCATCGTCAATCCCAAACTGCGGGATTCCCGCTATCCCTTCAGGGATCTTTCAGGATGCGCCGTAGCGTACAAACTTGTCTCCGCCCTGCGTTTCGCCTTTGAAAACGAACTGTACGGCCAGAACGTCAGCCTGCTTAACACACGGCCGCTCAACGATTCGTGGATCATCGAAATAGTCAAACTGAGGAACCTTGCCGAAACGGACAGGCTCGAAGAAACGGTCAACCCCGGCATGGTGCGCATTTCCGACACAAGGCTCCCCGCCTTTCTGGAAGGCCAGCATATACTGGCCTGGGACGTTCCCCTCCAGCGGCGCGTCCTCTCGAAAATCTTCGGCGCTTCCGTGGAAATATCCATGCTGGACATGGCCCCTGAAATAGCCAAAGAGATCCCCCAGACAATGGGGAAGAGCCTTCTTCGAATAAAGGAACTTTCCCGCATCGCGAAGTATTCGGACAGCGAACTTACCGAGCTTGACGTATTCAAAAACCTCTTCACCTCGTTCATACGGAAACGGGGAAAAAACGCCGGGGAAAACGGGGAAGATCTGCAGCTTGCCTCTCTTGGAACCATCGCGGACATCATGCCGCTCAGGGACGAAAACCGCATCATCGTCCGCAGGGGGCTTTCTTCCCTCAGGGAAAAACCGGGGCCCGGCCTTTCGGAACTGCTCTTCAAGCTGGAACTTTCGGGGCGGCCCTTCGACAGCCAGGACATCTCCTGGAAACTCTGCCCTGCGATCAACGCCGCGGGCCGCATGGGAAACCCCGAAAAGGCGGTGTCCCTTCTCCTTGAAAAAGATCCCCGGAAGCGGGAGGCGCTGGCCGGCGAGATAATCGCCATGAACGAGGAACGGAAAAAACTCGTGGAAAGCACCTGGGAAATCGCCTGGCCCATGGCGGAAAAAAGCCTTGAGGAAACGGGGGGAAACCTTGCCGTTGTCTGTGGCGAGGAAATTTACCGGGGGATAACCGGGCTCCTCGCACAGCGGCTCGCCCGGTATTTCCGCGTGCCCGCCATGGTCGTGGCCGCGGGTAAAGACACCTGTACCGGCTCTCTCAGATCCATGCGCGATTACGACATACGTTCCCTTCTGGAACAGCACGAGGATTTTTTTACCGACTGGGGCGGGCACACCTTTGCCGCCGGATTCAGCATGGAAAAATCGAAGTGGGATCCCTTCCTCGCCGAGATCTCCGTAAAGGCAAGGGCCATTGAGCTTGCCGAAGATTCCGGGGGTGAAACCGTCGTCATAGACGCGGAGCTGCCCGGCAATTACCTTACCCCCGGCATCTTTGACCTTGTCGACCGTTTCGAACCTTACGGCGAGCAGAACAGGCCCCTTACCTTCCTTTCCCGCAGGCTCCTTGTCCGGGACATAGGCTTTATGGGGAAGGAAGAGGCGAAGCATGTCAAGATGACGCTGGACACGGGGAAGCATAAATGGCCGGCGGTGTACTGGGAAGCGGCCGGCAAAGTTGAAAAGGAATTCGGCAGGGACGATACGGTGGATCTGGTGTTCAACCTGTCGAGGGACTGGTTCAAGGGGATTGAAACCCCCCGCATCATGGTAACGGATCTTAAAAGAAGCGGCGCGCCGCAGCCACAGGAAGCCGGGGCGGAGGACACGCATGGGCAGTAGGCGCGGCGCTTTAGGGACGGCGCTTTTCGCCGCGTTCTTTTTTACCCTGGTGTCCTCCTGCCTCGCCGAATCGCCGCGCCGTCCCGCGGCTGTTACGGAGGGCGTTCCCGAAGCCGCCGCGGCGGCGTCCCCGCCTGAAGCCGGGGACACGCCCGGTTCCGCGGCGCCTGCCGCCACGGCGCCCGGCGCGGCGGCGTCCCCGCCTGAGGCCGGCCGCCTCCGCTGCGCCGTCATGCCGGAAAATCCCCGGCCGGGGGAGCCTGTAACCGTATGGATAGCGCCGTCCCTTTCTACCGCCTGGGAAGAAACGGGCGCAGCCTTTTCCGCAGTCCTCTTTACCGCCGCCGGAAAACGGCTTTCGGCCGCCCCGTTCTTCGCCGTTCCACAGGCCCAAGGCGAGCCGCCGCTTCTGGCCGCGGTTCTGGCGGTTCCCTCCACGTCGGAAAACGGTTTCGCCCACATACAGATTGGCGGCGGCGGGGAAACGCTGATAGAGATTCCCGTCATCATTGCCGAAAGAACCTTTGTTTCGGAGGAGATACCGCTTAACCAGAGCCTTACCGACATAAGGACGGCTCCCGATCCCCGCAAAACCGCCGAATCACAGCGGCTCTGGGCAATACTGTCAAAGACGGGAACGGATATCTACGGTTCCGGGAATTTCATTCCGCCTGTCGGCTCCACCCGGCGCACCAGCTTCTTCGGCGACAGGAGGGTCTTCGTATACTCAAACGGCGGCAGGGACACCTCCATTCACGCGGGGGTCGACTACGGGGTCCCCACAGGCACGCCCGTCGCCGCCTGCGGGCCGGGCAGGGTGGTCCTGGCGTCTTCCCGGATCGTTACGGGAAACAGCGTCGTCATAGAGCACCTTCCCGGCCTTTATTCCCTTTACTATCATCTTGATACAATAGAAACCGCCGAAGGGGCTCTGGTGGCGCAGGGTGACAGAATAGGCCTTTCGGGGGCCACCGGCCTTGCCACAGGGCCCCATCTGCACTGGGAAATCCGCGTGTCCGGTGAAAATACCGATCCCGATTCCTTTATCGGGCGGCCCGTCCTTGACAAAGACGCGGTTTTGGCTAGAATAAGCGATAACACACTGTGGAATCTGACCGTTTCGGAAAGGAGGTGAGAATTTTTGGCCCATATCGTGATTGACGACAACGAACCGCTGGAAAAGGCGATCAAGCGTTTTAAGCGCATGGTCGAAAAAGAAGGCATTATCAGGGAATTTAAAAAAAGGGAATACTTCGAAAAGCCGTCCACTATCCTTAACCGCAAAAAGAAAGCCATAGCCCGCAAACTGATGAAAAAATCCAGAAAAGGACGCGCGGAGTACTGATCCGGAAAATTGAATGCCGTCCGTATACCGGACGGATTCAACCGGAGAGGGGCTTTTACACAAAACAGTTGGACAGTAATTCCGAATTCAAAACAACCACGGACCAACACGGACAAAATATACAGTTGAAACTAACAGTCCGGTTTTGTCCGTGAGGGCGAACCGGAGGTTCGTTGTAGTTTTCTTTTTCTTCAACTTTTTCGACTTCTTCGACCTGGCGGTTAAAATTTCTTCCAAAACTTGATAATTTCCCGGTAATATGAAAGTAAAAGCCTATGCATTGGGACAAAATATACATTTGAAACTAAAAGTCCGGTTTTGTCCGTGAAGTCCGTGGTTAAATCCCGAAATTTTCCCCCTTGTGTCTGCGGTTCGGGCGGCGGTATACTATATATATGAAACTGTTGCCTTTTTGCGCGTTTTTGCTTTTTTTGATTGCCGCCTGCGAAACGGGGCCGGTTACCATTCCCGCGAATTTTTCCCCGGCCGAAATCATACAGCGGGCGCAGGAAGCCACGGACCGGAACCGCTACAGGACGGCCCTTCAGTATTACCAGGCCCTTGTGGACCGGAACGGGACCAACATCGATCTCATCTGCGCCGGGGAATACGAGATCGCCTTCATCCACTATAAACAGAAGAAATACGCCATGGCGCGGAGCGAATTCGCCGCCCTGCTTGAACGTTACAACACGCCCGACGAGGAACTGCTCCCCGCGCAATACAAGAAACTTGCCAACATAGTCCTGGCGCAGATAGAAGAAAAGGAAAAGCCGCGAAATTTCTTCGGCAATGTCAAGAAATAGCGGAAGGCGTCCCTACAGTTTACTGCGGAAGCAGAATCGCGTTCACCTGTATGTTCCTGCTGTTGATCTCCCTGTCCGCCGCTTCTTGGGTGATCCTGCCGCGCGGGCGGGGATGCGGGGGGGCGTCCCCTATGAGGATCATGAGCCGCGTTTCGCTTTCCCAGGGAAATTTGACGGCGCCTTCGTAGAGGGCCTCGTAGACCGCCTCCGGAATGTCGCGGCCGCCTGAAACGCGGACGGCGTTAAGGGCGCGCTGGAATTCGTCAAAATTCCGGGTAAAGGGAACTACCCGGTTAAGATACTCCTCGTAGTAATCCTTGTAGAGGACCATGCCTATCCTGAACGAGGCGAATTCGCCTGTGATGTCCTTCAGCATGGGGATAAGCATTTCCCGGACGGCGTCTATGTCGTTTTTCATGCTGTTGGTGGTATCAAGGCAGATTACAAGATCGACGTCCTTCCCCTTTTCCCTTTCAAGTACGCTTTTTATTTTTTCAACAAGATCGCCGGGGCCCGCCGAATGGACAAAATCGCCGCTTCCCGCTCTGGCGATTTCCCGGAAGGCGTCTTCGGCGTCCTTCATGTAATTCCCGCCGACTTCCCCAGGACGCTGGGTCACCCGCAGCTCATAAGGATTGTCGCGGAAACTTCCCCGGTAGTCGGCGTAAGGCAGGGAAAAAACACGGATGTTGAAGTAGGTCCCGTCGGTTACATAGATTTCGCCGTGGCGGGTATTTTCGTAGCCGAAGTACAGGATATACGGGATATAGAGGTGAAAGGCCTCGCCCAGTTCTCCGTGGGGTTCCGGGGTGGAATCGACAATCGAATAGATGCGGTTTTCTCTGGGAAGGGGAACGCCGTCCAGGATGCGGATCTCGTCGCCGTTTACCGCATTCCATTCCGCGGCCCGGTAGGTATAATTGTCCGATCTCAGGGCCGGGTCCCGGGTGGATTCGGTGAGCAGCACCGATCCCGCGCCGGGTTTTTTCCGTATATAAAGGTGAAAGCCCCCGTCAATCCCCTGTTCTATCCTGAGATCTTCCTGACTTATGGAAAGATCCTGGGCAAAAACAGGCAGTCCCAGACAAACCGGGAAAAAAAGAAAAAACACGCGGAACACTTTTATACTCATGGTCTATTTTCGGCAAAAAACCGTGAAGATTCCCGTTTTTATTTTTCCCCTTTCAGAATACTTGCGTAAATCCTTTCAATGCTCTATAATCATAAATAGTTCGAAGCTGTTTCGAAAGGATTTTATCAGTTGATAGACGAGCTCAACGACAGGGAACGGATCATCCTCGACAGGCTTTCTTCCGAAGGCCAAGTCAGCGTCAGCGCGATGGCCCGCGAGCTTGGGCTTTCCGAAGTGACCATCCGGGGCGATTTCAAGAGCCTTGAGGAAAAGGGGTGGATCAACCGGAAGCGGGGGGGAGCCGCCCCCGGCATGCACCGGGACATTCTGGAACGCCAGCGCGAGAAGCGGGCCGAAAAAAACACCATAGCCAGAATGGCGGCGGAAATGGTGCGGGACGGGGACGTGATCATGATAGAGGCGGGAACAACTACGGCGCTGGTGGCCCGTTACCTGCAGGGAAAAAGGGACGTGCACGTCGTTACCAACTCAACACTGGTTTTTTCCTACGCCCGCATGAACCCCGGCCTCCAGATCACCATGACAGGCGGCGAATGGAGGCGGCCCACCGAATCGCTTGTGGGGCCCATGGCCCTTGAAACCATCGCGCGGCTCAATGTGCGGCTGGCTTTTGTGGGGACGGACGGTTTTACCCTGGAAAGGGGAATTACCACGCACCTTGTCGAAGGCGGGGAAATTGTCAAGGCAATGAAGTCCCACGCCGAAACGACGGTCCTTCTGGCCGATTCGGGCAAATACGGCCGGGTGGGGTTTATCAGCGTGCTGCCCCTTTCGGACCTGGATCTTGTCCTCACCGACGGCGGCCTCGCCGAGGAGGCGGCCTGTGAGCTTGCGGACGCGGGCATACGGGTGAACCGGCCGGCCGAAAAACAAAACTGCGGAACAAGGAGTTGCCATGGCACATGTATTGATCATGCCCCGGCAGGGAAACACGGTTGAATCCTGCATTATCGGGGAATGGAAGGTAAAGGAAGGGGATTCCGTCTCCGCCGGGACGGTGATCTGCGTCATAGAAACGGACAAGGCGGTTTTTGAGGTACCGGCCGGGGCGGACGGCGCCGTTCTTAAAATTCTCCACGGGGCGGGCGACGACGTCCCCGTCCTTGAACCCATCGCGGTCATAGGCGGCGCCGGTGAAAAATGGGAAGAAGCCCTTTCGGAAAGCCCCCCGGGCACGGCGGCAGACGCGCCGGCCGGCCTTCCCCCGGACACCCGTCCCCCGGCTCCTCTTCCCCCGGACACCCGTCCCCCGGCGGACGCGGCCCTTTACGCCGCTTCCGGCGGGGCGGCCCCCCAAGGCGCGGCCGCAGACGGGGCGGGGGCCCAAAAGGCGGACGCGGGCGCTCCCCCGGTTTCTCCTCGGGCGCGGAATCTGGCGTTGCGCGAAGGGCTTCCCCTCGGCGGCGTTGCGGGTACGGGACCCGCCGGCCGTGTCATCGAACGGGACGTCACGGCGGCCCTCAAAATTCGGCCTCCCCTTACCGCGGCGGCAAGGGCCGCCGTCCTTTCGGGCAGCCCCCTTCCCCAGGAAGGAACAGGCATGGGGGGACGGATCACCATAGGCGACCTTGCCCCGGCGCGGCAGGGCGCGGCGGACGTTTCCGGGGGATCTTTTCAGGATGAAGGGGCCGTCACCGAGACCCCCATCCGGGGCATACGGAAAGTCATCGCGGGCCGCATGTTTCAGTCGCTGGCCGAAAGCGCCCAGCTCACCCTCAACACGAACGCCCCGGCGGCCCGCCTCCAGGAATTGAGGGCCCGCTTCAAGGTTTCGGAGGAAAAGGGATTCGGCGGCCTTTCAAAAATCACCATCAACGATCTTGTGCTCTTCGCGGTTGCCCGCACGCTTCCCCGCTTTCCCTTCATGAACGCCCGCAAAAACGGGGACACGCTTAAAACCTTTGAGCGCGTACACCTTGGCATGGCGGTGGACACGCCCAGAGGGCTCATGGTGCCTGTCATACGGAACGCCAGCCTCCTTACGCTTGCGAAGATCGCCGAAGAGGCGGGACGCCTTGCCGCGGCGTGCCAGAACGGAACGGTAAAACCGGAGGAACTCGGCGGCTCAACCTTCACGGTCACCAACCTGGGGAGCCTTGGGATCACCAGTTTCACCCCCATCCTCAACGCCCCCGAGGTGGCGATCCTCGGTGTCTGCGGCATTGAGTTAAAACCCGTTCCCGGCGGGGACGGCGCGGTGTTTGAACCCCGCATGGGATTGAGCCTTACCATCAATCACGAAGTGGTGGACGGCGCGCCGGCGGCGCGTTTCCTCATGGGACTGTGCGGCGCCATCGGGAATATCGATCTTCTGCTTGCCGGAGGCTGAAATGTACGATCTTGCGATAATAGGGGCGGGGCCCGCGGGCTACCTTGCCGCGGAACGGCTGGGACACGAAAAGAAAAAGATCCTCCTCGTGGAAGAAAAATTCCTGGGGGGAACCTGCCTCAACGAGGGATGCATTCCGACAAAGACGCTTGTCAACTCGGCAAAGCTGTACGTACACGCGCGTGAAGGCGGAAAATTCGGCGTGCACGCCGAAGGCGTTTCCTTTGACTGGGGGGCCATACAGAGCTGGAAAAAAGAGGTAACGGAAAAACTCAGGGGCGGCATAGAGGCCATGATGAAGAAATACGGCGTCGAAGTGGCCCCGGGCCGGGGTGAAATTATCGCGGCCCCTTCGGGCAACGGCGGCGGACGGATAAGGGTTTCCCCGGTCTCGGGCGGCGTTTCAGGCGGAGGGCCCGGCCCGGGCGAATACGAGGCCCGCGCCATCCTTGTCTGTCCCGGCTCCGTTCCCGCCCTTCCCCCCATTCCCGGAAGCAGGAACAACCCGCTGGTGCTCGATTCGTCGGCCCTTCTTCAAATAGATACCGTTCCCAAAAAACTCACCGTCATAGGAGGCGGGGTCATCGGCGTCGAATTTGCCGGGCTTTTTTCGGCGCTGGGCGCGGAAGTAACGGTCATCGAAATGATGGATGAGATAGTCCCCTTCATGGACAGGGAGCACGCTCCCCTCCTCCGCCGCGCCATGAAGGGCGTGGAATTCAGGCTTGGATGCAGGGTTGAAAAGATCGAAGGGGCCTCCGTTCACTACGCAACAAAAGACGGAAAGAACGAGGAAGCGCGGGCGGACCTTGTCCTTCTGGCGGCGGGCAGGCGGCCCGTGCTCGAAGGATGGGGCGCAGAAAACGCGGGCCTTGACTCGGGCGCGAAAGGGACCGTCGTGGACGACAGGATGAGGACCAGCGCGCCGGGTATCTGGGCCGCCGGAGACGTTACCGGCAAAAGCCTCCTTGCCCATTCGGCCTACCGCATGGCGGAAGTCGCCGCGGCCGGCATTTCCGCGTACCTCGACCTCGCGGACGGAAAGGCGTCAGGCGGGACTCCGGCCATACCCAACCGAATGCGCTACGACGCCGTTCCCTGGGCGGTCTACGGCGTCACCGAGGCCGCCGGAGTGGGAATCACAAGCCAGGAGGCGGCGGCAAAGGGAACGGCGGTTCTTGAATCGGGCCTTCCCATGCGCGTCTCGGGCCGCTTTGCCGCGGAAAACACCTTTTCGGGGCAGGGAGCGGTCAAGGTTATCGCCTCGGCGGAAAGCCGGAAGATCCTGGGCGTACACGCCGTCGGCGCTTACGCATCGGAATTCATCTGGGGAGGCGCGGCGCTTATCGAACAGGAACTGAGAATAGAAGACGTAAAACAGATGATCTTCCCCCACCCCACCGTATGCGAACTGATACGGGACGCGGTATGGGGCCTGTAAGACAAACAACAGAGGAGTAATGTATGCCCAAGTCACAGTTAGTCGATCCCAAAGAAGTACGGAAGCCGGGCTTCATCAAAATCAGGGACATTCCGGTTAACCAATACAGGAACGACATTAAAAAAGAAACGGAGCTTTACGGAAAGGAAAGGCTTGTAAGGATCTGGCACGACATGGCCGTTATCCGGGAATTCGAAACGATGCTTAATTCCTTCAAGACACAGGGAACGTGGAACGGCATCGAGTACAACCACAAGGGGCCGGCCCATCTTTCCATGGGACAGGAAGCGTCCTCGGTCGGGCAGTGCCTCCTTCTTACGGCCGACGATTTTATTTTCGGCAGCCACCGTAGCCACGGCGAAATTCTCGCCAAATGCTGTTCGTCGGTATGGCAGATGACGCGGAACAAAGAAGAAGAACAAAAACTCGAAAAGATCATGAAGGAATTCCTTGACGGTGAAACCCTTGCCATGGCGGAGAAGATCCCCTACAAGAACACGCTGGATCTTGCCGAAAATTTTGTTCTCTACGGAACGCTCGCGGAAATATTCGCCCGCAGGGCCGGATTTAACCGGGGGCTCGGCGGCAGCATGCACGCCTTCTTTACCCCCTTCGGCTCCATGCCGAACAACGCCATTGTGGGAGGCTCCGCCGACATCGCGGCCGGGGCGGCCCTCTTCAAGCGTATCAACCGCAAACCGGGAATCGTGATCGCCAACATAGGGGACGCCTCCATGGGCTGCGGCCCTGTCTGGGAGGCGATGATGCTTTCCGCCATGGATCAGTACCACACCCTCTGGCCGGCGGAATCAGGGGGCGCGCCGCCCATACTTTTCAATTTCTTCGACAACTTCTACGGCATGGGAGGCCAGACCATGGGGGAAACCATGGGCTACGGCTGCGTCGCCCGCGTCGGCGCGGGCGTCAATCCCGACAACATGCACGCCGAACGGGTAGACGGCTACAATCCCCTTGCCGTCGCCGATGCCGTCTCCCGTAAGAAAAAGATCCTCCTTGAAGGCCGGGGGCCCGTGATTCTCGACACCGTCACCTACCGCATCTCGGGCCATTCCCCTTCCGACGCGTCAAGCTACCGCACCCCCGAAGAGGTAAAACTCTGGCAGGAAGCCGACTCAATCGAAGCCTACGGCGACTACCTTGCCGAAAACGGAATCGCCGGCAAGGCGGACCTTGAGGACGCGCGTAAAGCCATATCCGCGAAACTGACCGAAGTGGTAAAACTTGCCGTCAACGACGAAGCCTCCCCAAGGCTGGGCGGCGCTTTTATCGAAGGGGTCATGTTTTCCAACGGCAAGGTTGAAAAGTTTGACAACAGGGAAAGCGAACTGCTCGGCCCTCCTTCGGAAAACGCGCGGGTCAAGGCGCTCGCGGGAAAAGCCCGTTATGGCTTTGACGCCGGAGGGAAACCCGTTTCCAAAAACAAGGCCTTCCAGTACCGCGACGCGCTTTTTGAGGCAATGCTCCACCGTTTCGCCGCCGATCCGTCCATGGCGGCATGGGGCGAAGAGAACCGCGACTGGGGCGGCGCCTTCGCCGTTTACCGGGGGCTTACCGAACTGCTCCCCTACAACCGCCTCTTTAACAGCCCCATTTCCGAAGGGGCCATCGTGGGGGCGGGCGTCGGTTACGCGCTTTCGGGGGGAAGGGCGGTCGTGGAACTCATGTACTGCGACTTCATGGGAAGGGCCGGGGACGAGATTTTCAACCAGGCGTCAAAGTGGCAGTCCATGTCCGCGGGGCTTCTTAAAATGCCGCTTGTGATCCGCGTGTCCGTCGGCAACAAATACGGCGCGCAGCACAGCCAGGACTGGTCGGCCATTGTGGCCCACATACCCGGGCTCAAGGCGTATTTTCCCGCCACCCCCTACGACGCGAAGGGCATGCTCAACCTGGCCCTGCGGGGAACGGACCCCGTGGTGTTCTTTGAAAGCCAGCTCCTTTACGACATGAGCGAACACTTTGAAAAAGAAGGCGTCCCGGAAGGCTACTACGAGATCCCCGAAGGGGAGCCGGCCGTCCGCATGGCGGGAAAAGACATTACCATCGCGGCGATTGGGGCGTCCCTTTACAAAGCCGTGGAAGCGGCGAAGATCCTCAAGGAACGTTTCGGCCTTGAAGCCGAAGTAATGGATCTCCGTTTTATCAACCCGCTTGATTACGGAAAGATAACCGAGTCGGTAAAGAAAACGGGGAAGATAGTCCTTGTAAGCGACGCCGCGGAGCGGGGCAGCTTCCTCCATACCGTGGCAAGCAACATAGAAACCTTCGCGTTCGATTACCTTGACGCCCCGGCGGCGGTCGTGGGAAGCCGGAACTGGATAACCCCGGCGGCCGAAATGGAGGAACTGTACTTCCCCCAGGCAAGCTGGATACTGGACGCCATTCACGAGCGCATCCTTCCCCTCCCGGGCCATGTCCCCGCGACGGTGCAGACCACGCTGGATCTGGCGCGCCGGAACAGGCTGGGAGTATAGCCGTGGCGCAGGATTACCCCGCCGCCGTAAACGATCCCCGCGCCGCCGCCGCCGAACGGGTCGAGGCCCTCAGGGTCATGGAAAAAGACAACGCTCCGGGCGTTACCGGGAAGGGAGAGGTCAACAACCACATTCACACGGTTTACAGCTTCAGCCCCTACACTCCCTCCATGGCCGCGGCAAAGGCCCGCGATGCCGGGCTTGAAGCCGCGGGCTCGGTGGACCACGATTCCATAGCGGCGGCCCGCGAAATGACAGCCGCGTGCGCCGCGCTGGGCATAGGTGGATGCTGCGGGTTCGAGATCAGGGTGAGCTTTAAGGGTGAAGACGGAAAGGGCCCTTTCGCGGGGCGGAAGATCAACAACCCCGACTCCGAAGGAATAGCGTACATGACGGTGCAGGGCGTTCCCGCCCCGTCTATCCCCGAAACCGGGGCTTTCCTCAAACCCATACGGGAAGAACGCTTCAGGCGGACAGCCGCCATGACCGAAAAGGCGAACGCCGTTCTTCGGAAATCAGGATTCGCCGCCATCGACTTTGAACGCGACATATCAGGCGCGTCGCTTTTTGGGGAAGGCGGGGAAATAACCGAACGGCACCTTCTGGCCGCGGCCGCGGCGAAGATCACAGACTCCCTGGGCCGGGGGCCGCCGCTCTGCGAGGGCCTCAAGGACCGCCTTGGAATAGACGCGGGGAAAAAAGGCGGACAGTACCTTGCCGATCCCGGTAATCCCCATTACCTTTACGATCTTCTGGGGGTCCTTAAAACGGGACTGCTTCCCCGTATTTTTATACAGCCGGGCAGCGCCGAATGCATTCCCGCGAAAAAGGCGGTGGACTTTGCCCTTTCCATCGGGGCGATCCCCGCCTACGCTTACCTTGGGGACGTGGGCGAATCCCCGACCGGCGACAAGAAGGCCGAAAAATTCGAGGATGACTTTCTTGAGGAACTCTTTGACGAACTGTCCCGTACCGGCTACAGGGCCGTCGCCTACATGCCCCCGAGGAATACCGCCGGGCAGCTGCGGAAGGTAAAGCGCCTGTGCGCCGAAAAGGGTTTTCTGGAAATTTCGGGCGTCGACATCAACAGTTCCCGGCAGTCCTTCAACTGTCCCGAAGTCCTGGAGGACGAATTCCGTCATCTTGTAGACACCACTTGGGCCATCATCGCCCATGAAAGGCTCGCCTCGGCGGAACCTTCCTGTGGTTTTTTTTCCGGTCGAGGCCCCCTCGCGGCCCTTCCCCTTCCCGAGCGGACCGCCGTGTACGCCGCGGCGGGAAAGGCCCTCGACCTGAAACGCCCCGAAGAATCGGTTCCGGGCATAATCGAAGATCTCCGTAAAGGAAGGTACCCTCATGAAACTCGCGGAAAAATCCGTTAACGCGATCCTCGCCCCGCTTGTGCGCGGGCTTGGTTTGCACGCGTCGGGCGAAGCAATCGCCGTCGTTCCCGGTCCCGCCGAAAAGACCTCAGGCGCGCTCAACGCGGACATAGGGCCCGCCGTCAGGGACGGGCTCATCGACGAAGAAGCCGCGGCGGCCATACTGCGGGACGCGGCGGCACAGGCGGGGCAAAGGCTCCCTTCCTGCGCCGCCATCGAGGCGGCCGGGGAGCCGCTTGGAACATACTGGATGGACCGCACGCTTGACGCCGCCCGCGCCCGCGCGAAAAGGGAAGATCCTGCGCCGCTTTCAGCGGCGGCGCCGCTTCCAGTGACGGCGGCGCTTACGGCCCCGTCCGCCGCGGAGGGCGGGCATGGAAAAGGAAACGCCGCCGGGGAAATATGCCCTTCCGGCTCTTCTTCCCGGTCAAGGGCGGACGTGGCAAGAAACCGTATCGCGCTTGTAACAGGCGGCGCGCAGGGTTTTGGGGAAGAAATAACGCGCGGGCTCGCGGCCTCAGGCGCCCTTGTTTTTATCGCCGATCTCAACATAAAAGGAGCGGAAGAGCTGGCGGAAAAGATCAACGCCGCCCTCGGAAAAACATCGGCCATTGCCCTTGCCCTTGACGTATCCAGGGAAGAATCGGCCGAACAAGCCGTCGCCGCCGCCGCCGAAACCGCCGGCGGGCTTGACATCCTCATAAGCAACGCGGGGGTCCTCAAGGCGGGAAGCGTTCTTGAACAGGACGTTTCATCCTTTGCGTTCACCACCGGCATAAATTATACCGGCTACTTCATCATGGCAAAACACGGAGGCCGCCTCATGAGGCGGCAGAACCGGAACGCCCCGTTCTGGAAGACCGACATCATCCAGATCAACTCAAAATCGGGACTCGAAGGCTCAAACAAAAACGGCGCCTACGCCGGGGGAAAATTCGGCGGGCTGGGACTCACCGCGAGTTTCGCCCTTGAGCTGATTGAATACAACATCAAGGTAAACGCCGTCTGCCCCGGCAATTTTTTCGACGGGCCGCTCTGGTCGGACAGCGAAAAGGGGCTTTTCGTCCAGTACCTCAAGGCGGGAAAGGTAAAAGGGGCAAAAACCGTAGCGGATGTCAAAACCTTCTACGAAGAAAAAGTCCCCATGAAGCGGGGCTGCACAGGCCCTGACGTGATGAGGGCAATCTACTACATCATCGAACAGGAATACGAAACAGGACAGGCGGTCCCGGTCACCGGGGGACAGGTCATGCTGCATTAGGGTTGACCATCTTTTATCATTCGATATACTATTAAAACCACGGTATTACTATAAGGAACTCCGCAATCTTCAATCTTTAGAGGTTCCCTACAGTACAAGGAGGACGGGAGATGATTAAAGTCGCGACAATCGCGGGGTCCGACGCCTCGGGCGGGGCGGGACTTGAGGCGGACCTCAAGACCTTTGAGGAATACGGAGTTTACGGAATGGCGGCCGTTACCGTCATCGCGACCATGGACCCGGACAAGGAATGGTCTCACCGGGTGTTTCCCGTGGAAGAGGCGGCCCTGCGCGCCCAGCTGGACACGGTATTCGGGGGCGTGGGAGCCGCCGCCGCCAAGTCCGGCATGCTGGGAACCTTTTACGCGGTTGAGGCGGCCGCGGAATACCTCAAAAAATTCGGAATCGGCAATTTCGTACTTGACCCCGTCATGGTCTGCAAGGGAGCGGGGGAAGCGCTCAACCCCGAACTCAACACGGCGCTTGCCGAAAAGCTCCTCCCGCTCGCGGAAGTCGCGACGCCGAATATCTTTGAGGCCGAACAGCTTTCGGGGCTTAAGGAAATTTCCGGCGTTGAAGGGATGAAGGAAGCGGCAAAGATCATCGCCGGAAAAGGCGCCCGCCATGTTTTTATCAAGGGCGGTTCCAAACTCAAAAACAGTTCCGCGGCCCTGGATCTTTTTTACGACGGAAGAAATTTCGAAACGCTCGAAGGCGAACTTCTCAAGACAACATGGACCCACGGCGCGGGCTGTACAACATCGGCGGCCATCGCCGCGGGCCTCGCGCGGGGGCTTTCTTCCCTCGACGCGGCGGCGCTCGCGAAGAAATTCATCACCGGAAGCCTCAAAAACGGCTTCGCGCTCAACAAGTGGGTGGGCCCGGGAAACCCCTCCGCATGGCGCGGTGACAGGCTGTTCCGCTGACACGCAGGGCCCGGCGTTTTACACTTAATTGATTCGTATTGAGGGTTTCATACCCATGAACCCGCCTTTCGGCGGGAGAGCTTCAGGGCGAGGCTGCTTGTTACTATAATTGAAAATAATACCATACTGATTATTTGTGACGTTGAAAATAAAAACCATTTTCCGCGTACATCATCGCCGCGCAGAAATTCAATAAAAAATCTGCCCGTAGAGTACATTAATACATAAATATGCAGCAGCCTGTCCTTGAACAAGCCTTTTTTTCTGAATATTGCCAATAGTATAAACAGGAAAAAATTGAATACAACTTCCAGAAGTTGAACGGGAAACCGTTGTACTCCATTGGCTTCTTCTATAATGCCATGGCTGGTTGTAAATCCAATGAAACTTTCAATTCCAAAACAGCAGCCCCCCAAAAAGCAGCCTATACGCCCAAAGAAATGAAACAATGGAATCGCCGGAGTAACAATATCTATGAGATATTTTTTATTTTTACCTGTATATAAATGTCCCGCAAATATACCGCCAATTAATCCGCCATAAAAGACGCTACCCCCAAAAATAACAATGATAGTATCAATAATCTTCCGTACGGAATTTAACCTTTCAAAATTGTTTATTGCATAAATTATATACGAATAATTTACCAAACCATATAAAAAATGTCCGCCGGTAAATACGCCTATAGCCGAAAACAAAAGCAAAAATATTATATCATTATCATCATGTCCTGCTTTTCGTGCGATTTTACAGGAATATATCCCCGCGGCAAAAATACCGCATAAAGACAAGATTTGATATAAACCTATGGTTCTGCCTAAAAATTCAAAATATGGAAACATACCGGCCTGTTTTTCAAAAAAGTACGGCGAACTGCTCCAAACATTTTTAAGCGAAAGTTGTTCAATAACTGAAGTTATTGAACAACTCTATTTATAAAAACATCCAAAGCAATTCGCTGAAAACAGTGGACTTACAAATCAAAAACCATCCAGTAAACCGGCCGCGCCGATAGCGCTCACGCAGGCAACCGTGCAGATTAGGCCGATTATTGAAATAACCAGCCCGACGATGCTTAAAACCAGACCGGCCGTTGCAATGCCTGTCGGCTGATTGTCTGCCGCCGCTTTTTTCCGCCCTGCCGCGCTGAGTATTATACCTAAAATACCAAATATCCACGCAAAGTAGCTTACCCCCGGAATCCAGCCTCCTGCCGCGCTTAAAATTCCCAAAACCAGTCCTGCTACACCCATGACAGATCTCCTTTTATCCCACGTATTATATACAGCCATACGGCCATACTTCCCGGATAAAAACGGCTTAAGGTACTCATCTCCATAAAATCACCGAAATTATTATTAACAGGAGAGCGAAACCTGACAGAATTACACCGGCCAATGCTTTGCCGTTCTTTGTTTTGATAAATGAAATCAAGCCGAAGGTCGCACTGAGGGATACAAATAGTACCACTGCCGAGATCGCCGGGATCAAAGAAGAAGCGTCTATATCTTCGCCTAATTTACGGCTTATGGAGTATGCATAGGGAAGAAAGCCATAAACCACTGCCAGTATTCCAAAAACAAGCGACGTATTGGCAAAACCCTGTTTCTTTTTGGTTTCTTTCGGAACAGGCAGGGTTACCGGATTTGCCGGTATTGACTGAATAACTGTACCCGCGCTGTTTATCTCTTCCCCGCATTTGGAACAGAACTTTATACCGTCATCCAGTTTTTCTCCGCATTTTGAACAAAACATACGCTCCTCCTTTCATATTGAAAACCGTTTACCAGGCTAAACAAATTCAGCCATTCAGCTTACTCATATCCCAAAAATATTCCAAAACACCGGCGAATATTCCCAGTACTTTGCCGTCGGAATTTTGATCGCCATACGATCTTTGTTCTGTTCTTGAACCGTCCATTAAATTTACAAGATTGACATACCGGCAGTAACTCATTTCCGACATATCATCGGATACAAACGTTACCTGCAGCCGAAATGTCTTCATGTCGCCTTTTTCAGGAACATGCAGCGTAAGAAGAAGCTGGCCGGTAAATTCTTTTTCACTTGCCGTGGTTTTTTCAAGAGTAACTGTCGCCGGAACATCCCCAAAGGAAGTAACAAAGGCGGTTTCAGGACCAAATAAACCTCTTACGGTAGGAGCGGGCGCAATGCCAAGCATTGAAAAATACGCTATGCCGTAATCCGCCGGATATGAGCCAAAAGTTGTACCTTCCGGTTCGGCGATTGTCTCTTGCGTTACCACACCCGGCGCTTGAGGACCGGCGTTTGCCGTTCCCTTTTTGTTACATCCTGTAAACACAGTGGATATTCCCGCCAGAAGCATTACTAAAAACATCACGGACATCTTTTTCATAAAAACTCCTTGTTATAGTCCGGCGGGCAATATCCGCCGCCTTTGAGCCGGTTTTCGTAAAAATCCCCAATTTTCCGAAAATATGTAAGCTCAATGCAAACATATCATACTTATAATGTAAACATCAAGCATCTCTTTGGTTGAAAAATAGAAGCTTTTAGAATACAAAACATGGATTTGAACGGTTTATTTGTTCGCAATATGAAAAAATGGCGTAAAATCCGGGGAATTTCCCAAAAAATACTGGCCGAACGGTGCGGGGCGGCCCATACCTATATCCGGCAGATAGAGAGCGGGCGCAGAACGCCTTCTTTCGCCTTTATTGTAAAGCTTGCCGAAGCGATGGATATTGAAGCCTGGCTGCTTTTTTACGATGAAACGGCGGCGCGGAACAAAAAACCGGCCCAAATGGAATATTTGGAGGCAATCAAGTCGGAAATTCTGGCGCAAGTAGCATCCGGTATTGATACGGTTATCATGGAAGCACAGAAATAAGGCAACATATGCCCCGCTACCGGTTTCCCAGTGAATTGGCAAGGGTAAGCACTACCTGGCGATCTTTAACGTTCAAATGTTCAACCACCCGGACTATTTCCTGTACATCCTGGGGAAGGGATGACAGGGGACGCTTTTGCCCGGCTTCGCTGCCGGTAATAAGGTACTCAACGGACACGCCAAG
>JAISEB010000124.1 GCA_031264395.1 Treponema sp.
GAAACAGGCAGGGGAACTTCTCCGGTCCGGGCCGCGGGAGACGCGGCAAGGGCGGGCGCGGAGGTAAGTATACGGTTCAGAATGGTCTGAAGCTTTTCTTCGTCAATGCCCGAAGACGCCGAACGCTGTTTGCCTATGACGGATAACAGTTCATCCCATGATTTATTGATAAGGGAGTCAATGTCTTCGTCGAATCTTCTTCCCTTTCCGGCTGTTATACCCCGTTTGACTTCGGCGCGGACATCTTCCCGGCGCTGTTCAAGTTCGCGTGTCCAGCGGTTCCAGTCTACTTCTCCCTTCCGGTCGTAATACTGTTCAATAATGGAAATCTGCAGATCCTTGAGACGGCTTTGCACCACCGTCATGGGGTCCTGCCTGAGGTTGAAGAAAAGAAAAATTGCCAGATAAATGGTGAGAAAAAACGAAACCAGGAGGATCACCTTCATGTTTTGGGGGAAGGTGAACAGATCTTCACTGACAAGGCGGCCCACAAAAATGTCCAGGCTGGTTTTGGCGGAAATCAACGCAAGGGTAACGCCTGAATCGGCGGAATCAACAGGCGTAAGCGCAAGAATGCCGTCCGCCCATATCGAAGAAACCATGGACAGTACCGCCGCCCGTTTCGAACCGGGAATCCCTGTCAATATTCCCTGGGGATTCGAAAGGATAACGACATCTTCACCTATCCGTATTCTTCCCTCGCCGACAAGATGTTCCGCTATCGCGCGTACCGAAAGGGTAAAAAGGGCGGTGCCCCGGTATACTTCAAAAGAATCGTAAAAGGGAAAGGCAAAGACAATACAGTCTCCGGCTTCATCCAGAATGATACGGGGATCGCCGCGATCCTGAACCGCTACTTCGTCATATGGAAGGCTCCGGCCGTCTTCGTTGTAGCTGCCGAAGGCCATGGAAAGCAGATCCTGACGGAATATATCCTGCGGCATGGTTGAAAAATGAATGCGCGTTCCGCCCAGATCGACAAATTGTACCGAACGGAGCCCCGCCAGGTTTTCCTGCAGTACGCCGTAGAGCCTTGTCCGCTCAAAAATATCCTCCGCGCTTTGATTGGGAAGAAAACTGCGGCGCACGGCCGTTTCATCAAGGGTGCTTTCGAAACGGGTACGAAGTTCCTCAAGAAAGGTCTCTATTTTTTCGGCATCCCTTGTTACTTCGCGGTTGAGGGATCTGGTAATGGAAGGATTATAAAAACGGGTTTCGACCACATCAAACAGCCCGGTATATGCCAGTACAGCAAAGCCGGCAAAGAGAAAAACAGCGATAAGAAGGCTCAAGGCCGCTTTCTGGGATACGGTCACTGCATATTTCCTGTCAAATCCTTTTTATTTATCGGCACTGCCGACTGTTTTCTTCACTAAGTATAGCAAAGAGTATACCCGAAAACCATAGTGTTATGGTATAACCATATGTATTCTTATGGATGATAAACGGCCGGCGGCCTTTTTGGCGGGTATTGCGGATCAAAAAACTCCAAAAGCGGAAGCGGAATCTCTTCTTGACGAGCTGGCGGCCCTTGCCCGCACGCTGGACATTGAAGTTGCCGGCCGGGAACTGGTTGCCGCAAGGGAACGGCATCCGAAATTCGGCATGGGTACGGGAAAAGCCGCCGAACTGGCGGAAAAAGCCCTGGCGGCCGGCGCGGACTGCCTTATTTTTGACTGGGACCCGAGCCCTTCGCAGCAGCGGAACTGGGAGGAGCTTGCGGGCATTCCTGTCGTGGACCGCCAGGAATTGATCATACGGATCTTTGCCGAACGGGCGCTTACCAGGGAGGCGGAACTTCAGGTGCGCCTTGCGGAACTTTCCTACCGCCTTCCCCGGCTGGCCCACAAGTACATCGATCTTTCCCGGCAGCGGGGCGGGCGTTACGGAACACGCGGAACCGGGGAAACGCGGCTTGAAACGGACCGCCGTTTTCTGGAACAGCGCATACACAGCCTGGAAAAGGAAATTGAGGCGGTAAGGAAGCAGAGGCAGGTTCAGAGGAGACAGCGGGAACGGCAGGGAATACCGGTCTGCGCCGTCGTGGGGTACACCAACGCGGGAAAATCCACTCTTTTTAACGCCCTTACCGGTTCCAGCGTCGCGGCGGAGGACAGGCTCTTTGCCACCCTGGACGCGGCCAGCCGCCGTTTTGAACCGGCCCGCGGCCGTCCCGTGCTCATGGTGGATACCGTGGGCCTTATCCGGCGTCTTCCCCATGCCCTTGTTAACGCCTTCCGGGCAACGCTGGAAGAGGCGTCTCTTGCCGATCTTTTAATCCACGTTATTGACGCCTCCGAGCCCGAGGCGGGGAATTTTTGCCGTACAACGCTCCGGGTACTTGACGAGCAGGGCGCGGGCGGCATTCCCGTAATTACGGTACTGAACAAAACGGACCGTGCCGGAACGGCGGAAAATCTTGCGGCCCTTCTTAAGCAATTTCCCGGAAGCATCGCCGTTTCGGCGCTGAAAAAGACGGGCCTTGACGAATTGGCCGCCCGTATAGACCAGGCGTTTTCGGGCGCGGTTCTGCGTTTCCGCTTTCCCCCCGGCCGGACGGATCTGGTTTCGCTTCTGTACCGCGGCGGCAGCGTTATTTCCGAAAAATACGGGGAAGACTGTATAGAAGTCGAGGCCCGCGCCGGCGGGCGCACGGCGGGAATGCTCAAGGAATACGAGGTTCCCGCCCCGCCCGGATGAACG
>JAISEB010000204.1 GCA_031264395.1 Treponema sp.
CTTCTCTGCGAAAGTACCGTCGGATTAATCGCCCTTGGCAGAATAGGCAGATATGTCGCAAAGTATATGCGTTTTCTTGGCGCAAAGGTGATCGCCTGCGACAAACTGGCAACCGAAAAAGACGCAAAGGAACTGGACATTGAGCTTGTCAGCATGGATGATATATTTGAAAAGGCCGATGTCATATCCCTGCATCTTCCTGTTTTGCCTTCAACCAGGGGAATTATCGGGGCCGGACACTTTGCAAAAATAAAGGATGGTGCGATATTTATCAATTCGTCACGAGCTGCCGTTTATGATGAAGACGCCCTGGTCAGGGAGCTGCAGAAAGGCCGGTTTGACGCCTGGCTTGACGTTTTTTCCGCCGAACCGCTGCCGCAGGAACATCCGTTCAGGCGCATGACAAACGTGACCATTACTCCGCATATTGCGGGCGATAATATCGCCATGTTTCGCCGTTGCGGAAGGGAGGCCATACTTACCCTCAAGGAATACTGCGAAACGGGACGCATTATTGATCATAAACTGATGTTCCCGTAAGCCGCCATCCCGGCGCCTTCCATACTGTTTTTATGGAGTGAATCATGTCCGGTATAAAATCCTGGGAAGATGTTGCCCAGTTGCCCCGAACCGTATATCAATGCGGGTCTCCCTCCGATGCCGCCGGTCTTTTAACCGGAAAAATCTATGAAGAGCCGCTCCTTGTCCAGTCCAATGCGCGTATACTAATAGGCCACAGCGTAAACGGCATGTTCCGTTTTTCGGCCTTTCCTTCAAAGGTGTATCCCGTTCCAATCAACAACCGCGACTTCGGTTACTGTCAGGGCATGAATCACCATACCGACAACGCGCTTTATCTGGGCGATCTGCGCTATTCGCTGATAATGAACGGGAAAACCATTTCCCTTGCGGATTGTCTTCGAAAGGCGGAAACGCGTTATGCTTCGCATTTTTTGCCTGTTACACGAACAACCGAAGGGGATCTGGACATATCCATTATAAGCTGCGCTCCCGTATCGGAGAAGGGAAACCCGGCGTTAAGGAACGCCCCCCTGCCCGGTCCTGCCGGGGCCATTTACGCGCTTGTCATTAAAAACATGTCGGGCAAAAAAAGCGAAGGAACCCTGCGTCTTTCCGCATCAAAAAGCCTGATAGGAGACTATGAAGATCTGAAGCCCGAATACCGGGATATGAATGCGGCGGCCTTTGCCATACGCCGCGGTACGCTGATGCTTTCGCGCCCCGAAGGAAGCGCGGGGGTCCACCTTCAGGGGGGACACTGTTCTTTCCTTGGCGATAGTTTTATTTCGGAACTTGATTTCAGCATCCCCGCCGGGGAAACGCGGGTTTTTTGCACGTATATAGCTATGGGCAGTGATTTCTGCACGGTAACTTCGGAACTGTACGGACTTTTAAGAAAAGACCCCCTCGACTGGATTTCCCGTACGGTACAGTTTTGGCGCGAACGCCTTCCCGCCGTTGAACCGGCGGCGGAGGACTCTGGCGATATACCCGCGCGTATGCATGAGTTTTTTATACGCTGCCTGCTTGATAATTTTAACTGTCTGCAGACGGATGCCAACGGGAATCTGCTTGCCCATCGCCAGGGAGCCCCGTCGCACGGGTTTGGGACCATTTGGGGTATAGATTATGAACCGACGATCGTATCGGCAGCCATACTGTGTCCCGAGATTGCCGAACGCGCCCTTGTTTTTCTGCTCGATAAAACCAGGCCCATGTCGTCATACTGCAAACCGGATCATTCCGTGCCCATTCTCTGTTCTCCGGTTGTCATTGCCGCTTTTCTGCTGCGCCGCTCAGGCGATACCGGCATGTTTACACGGACGCCCGGTATGCTTGACGCCCTGATCGGCATCATGGAAGAAATTACCGGATTTAAGCATCATGAAGAAACATTGTTTTCCACCTATTGGTCAAGCGACGGCCTTACCGGACGGCGTTATGATTACGGCACAAACGTCAAGCTGTATTACGCGTTCAAGGGCATCGCGTATATTCTGGAATCCCTTGGAAAAAACGGGAAAAAATATTCGGATATTGCCGAAGGGATTACCGTGTCAATAGAAAAAACAATGCTTATTGACGGCCCCTTTGGAAAAATGCTTTCCGGCGGAACAAATCTGGATACTGATGATGAAGGCCTCTACATAAAAGATAACAATGTCCCCTATTACGACGGTGAAGATACCAGCAGCATGCTTGCGCCCGTTTACGGAGCCTGCGCCGACGATTACGCGCCATGGGTACATTACCAGCGCTTTGGCCGTTCCCTGTTTTGTGAAAATTACCAGCCCGAAATGGATCTGCGCAGCTGGTATGCAAGCGCGCCTCTTGCCAATGACGGAACAGCGGTCCTTGCCAGCGTAAGCGGCGCCGTATCCCGGGGTGAAATGGCGGACACCGCCGCTACCGCGGTTAACTATATTGACAGGGTTACAGGCAGCCTGTTTTGGTGGCCTTCAGGACCGGAAGAATGCAGAAAGCTAACGCGGTGCAGCCAGGGGCAGGGAGCATGGGCCTGGCAGTATGAAAGCCGCTGGCTGGGAATTGAAGCGGACGCTGTTTCCCGTACACTGACGTTTTCTCCCAAAGGGCTTCCGGATAAACTGCACATACACCCCGCCGGAATTTTCGGCCTGCCGTTCGAAATTGACTATGACGAAGGGGCCGGAACCTGTTTGATAAAAAACCTCGCCGCGGAAACATGGAATGTGCGCGTTGGTTTCAGAAAGAAAGGCTGCGGTGCGGAAGGAAAACACGAAACCGTAAAACAGGCTGCGGCGCCGGGAGAAACGCTTATGTTCAGGCGCGGCGAAATCAGCGCCGGCATTGACGGCTTCTCCGCCAAGGACATTCATGCCGCCGAACTTGCGGCCCTTGCCGAAGACGGCATTCTTTTCATGCGTACCGGGGGGCTCTGGTATTGGCTGCAGAACGAGACGCCTCCTTTCGATTTGCGGTTTGTTATCGGAAACAATACGGATACCGGATGGAAAGAAGTAAAGGTTGTCCTTGAAATGCCTCTAAACTGCTCCGCTTCTGTGCGGGAACAGGGCGCTATGAAGCTTGAGAATGAAGAAAGGCGCGTAAACGGGCGGGCCGTGTGTTTTGCGGGTCCTCTGAAAAACGGCGAAAGAAAAACAGCCTCGTTTGTTTTTCACATGCCGTATGCCCGGAGGGTTGACAGAAAAAACGAAGACCTCTGCAGGCATCTTTTACCGAAGCCCCTGTCCTGTGATGCCCTGATAGAGGTCGTGGACATTGAAAAACCGGAATTGGTAACACTCAACGCCCGTCTTGAAATTGTAACGGAAAAGAACGGGAATATGGAGCGAACCCTTGCCTTTAAGGCTGGTTATATTCCCAAACGGAAACAGTAGTCCCGGAGAAACGGCGTGTTTCCGCGGGTCAAAAATTTTATATGGAGATGAATAACATGCTAAAGACCGCAATGTTAAGCAAGTGGCACGTTCATGCCCGCGATTATGCCGCCCGGCTGCTCAAGACGGGAAAGGCGGAAATTGCCGCCGTGTGGGATGAGGATGAAGAGCGGGGCAAAACCTGGGCCGGGGAACTTGGAGCCCGGTATGTCGGGGATCTTGACGGCATATTGGCCTCTGGGGATATACAGGCGGTAATCTGTGATACGCCCACAACCATGCATAAAGAAGTGTTGATCGCCGCCGCAAAGGCAGGGAAACACATTTTTACCGAAAAAGTCCTCGCCACAAGCGCCGCAGAAGCAGATGAAATCGCCGCCGCTGTCAAAAAGGCCGGCGTCGTATTTGTCATTTCATATCCGCTACGGCGCGATCCCCTGATGTGTTACGCAAAATCGCTCGTTGAATCGGGAATCTTCGGCAAAATAGGCATGGTGCGTATGCGCAGAAGCCACAGCGGCATTACGGACGGCTGGCTGCCCGGCTACTGGTTTGATACTTCCAAATCGGGCGGCGGCGCCATGATGGATTTGGGGGCGCATCCTATGTATATTCTTCCATGGTTGTGCGGAAAACCAAAAAGAATAGCCGGCGTATTTAATAATCTGTACGGGACATCATCGGATGAAAACGCTGTTGTGACTGTTGAATTTGAAAACGGCGCCATCGGCATAGGGGAAACGTCATTTATTTCCCACAATACTCCCGATGTTCTTGAAATTTACGGTTCCGACGCAACCCTCCTGATGTGGGGCCAGGACGTTAAATTGACGGCCAAAAAATTCAAGGGTATATATGAAGGATACATCAGCCCGCAAAAAACGGATATCAAGGAACAGCCGGCCGGGCCGCTTGAAATTTTCATCGATGCGGTATTGTGCAACAAACCGCCGCCGGAAGATCTCGGTGTTGAGTCCGGCGTTACGGTAAGCCGCCTCATGGAACTGGCATACAAGTCCAATCAAACAGGAACCATCATGGACTGGTAAACGCGCATCCGGCCGGGATATTTTGAAGAGCGGACCATCGGCGAATACCGGCCCGGAGGCGCTTGCGCTCCCATGTCACCCGTCTTTTAGCTGCCAGCCTTTGACCGCCAGTTCCATGGCCTTTTTAAGGTCCCCGGCCGAATCCCGTTTTAATATTACAAGGCGGAATATGGCGGATTCAATAAGGCCGTAAAGCAAATCGTCGGCGGCCTTGATATTCACCGGGGTCAATTCACCGGCCTTTACCCCTTCTATTATCATGGAGGCCAGTATGTGCCGCAGCCTGACCGTCCGGCGGCGCACTCTGGTTTCGGGATTCGCGCCGCTCCTTGAAAGGTGCAGAAGATAATCGAGGATCACGGCAAGAAGCCGCCGGTTCGCCTCAAAACGGTCAATAATGTTAAAAAGCACCTGCGTAATTTTATTTACCGAATCAAGAGACGTGTCGTTCCGTATCCGCAGTATGTCTTCTTCCACTTCGGCAAGAAGCTGCTTGATGCTGTAGTTAAAAATTTCCTTTTTGTTTTTGAAATAAATATACAGAGTCGTGCGGAAAATGCTGCAACGGTCGGCGATCTTCTGGAACGTCGCGTCTTCAAACCCTTCGTCCATAAAAACATCAAGGGCTTTTTCGAGGATTTCCTTCCGCCGTTTATCATGCTCTACGATTATGGACATGAAGAATCCCTTTTACGGATCGTATTGATAAAAATAGGCGGGAAAAGCGCCGTTGGTTATTTCCCGGCAGGACGAGGCTTTCGCGCCAAAAAAAGATTCAAACCCCGGATGATCGGAAATAACGGCAAGTTTCCATCCGGGAAAACGCTGCCTGAGACCGGCCATTTCACCGTATGTTTTTTCCGATTCCGCGGTATCGCCCAGCCGCCTTCCGTAGGGAGGATTAGTAACAATGAACCCGGCGGCATCTTCGGGATCGTCTTTTCCCCGCGGAGGAGGACAGGCGTCTTTCGCTTCCAGGGTCCGTATGTCAGGCAGAAAGGGAAGCCGCACTCCCGGCCGCGCGCCCTTTACCGGCGGTCTGCCGCAGGCAAGATCATAGGCCCGTTCCGCGTTGGACTTTGCAATGGCGGCGGAACGCCCGTCGGCATCGCTGCCCATAATCCGTATTGTCCGCTCAAAATTTATTTTTTTGACCAGCTCTTCACGAACCGCCTCTTCAATGTCCCGGCGGGCGATAAGCAGATCGGAAAGGGCAAAGCGCCGCCTAATCCCCGGCGCCATGTCCCAGGCGTACATGGCCGCCTCAACAAGAATGGTCCCCGCCCCGCAGAAGGGATCATAAAGGGGAAATTTCCGCTTCCAGCCGGAAAGGAGCAGCATGGCGGCGGCGGTAGTTTCCCGCAGGGGCGCAACGCCGCCTTCGGTCCTGTAACCGCGCCTGAAAAGCGGCTCCCCGCTTACATCCAGAAGCAGGGAAACATTGTCTTTTTCAATGTAGACACGTATCTCCGCCTGCGGCCCCTGTTCGGGAAGCCGCTCAACGCCCATCTTGCCGCAGAGCCGCCCCGCCGCGGCCTTGTGAACCACCGCCTGTACGCTGGTAACAGCGGCAAGCCGCGAACGGTTCACCCTTACGCGGGACACCCGCAGCCCCATTCCGGCGGGAATATACGCCTCCCAGGGCGCCGCCGAGGCTCCCTTGAAAAGGGCGTCAAAATCCCCGGCGGGGAAAGAAGCCGCCTCCAGAAGAACACGGTCGGCGATCCGCAGGGCCATGAGGGCACGGTAGATCCCGGCAAGATCCGTTTCAAAACGGACCCTGCCGAATCCCGAATCCACAATGCGGATTACAGACTCGCCGTCAAGCCTGCGAAGTTCATTTGAAAGGACTTTTTCCGCTCCCGCCGCGCAGAGGGCTACCGCAGTCATCGTTTGCCGCACAGCTTTACTATACCATACTCTTGCAACACAGGACAGGCTGAAGCCGCCGCTTCAGAGCGCTGCTCATCGCGGGTTTGCATGGGGAAAAAAAGAGACACGGAAAATACGCGGATTATATGGCCGTGTTTGAAACGGCGGTGTTTGCCGCCGAAGAACGCCAGGCAAGGTAATCTACATAACGCTGAAAAAGTTTTCCCTTGGGAGACTCAAGAATGGAAAAACCTATCTCGCAGGAGTAGCCTCCGGATCTGATCCATATTGATTCTACGGCAAGTTCAAAATCGCCTATTGCGGCGGCGCTTTCGGGCATAACTTCCAGTTTATACCGGGTATTCGGACTGATATCCGCGTAAGAAGTGCTTTCAATACAGCATCCGGTAACAGAAAGGTCTTTTAAAAGGCTCTCTTCCCCTAAAACACCGGGAATTTTTACCCTCGCAAGGGTATGGTAACGGTTATTCTTTCGATTTTCCTGCATACACCTTTTATAATGCCAAATTGAAAACATTTCGTCAACCTTATCGCCGCATATTACTTACGTTCATAATAAATTTCGTCATAATTCGTTCAAAATTCAAGCCAAAACGGAAAATATACGCCGCCGCGGCGCGGAAACGGGATCACAGTATACGGTTCCGAATTCTTCAGTAACCAACCGGGTTACGAAACAAGTCCAATATGTGTATACTGGCATTACCATTTGCCGCCAGAATGGCGGGACAAGGAGATTTCATGGCTGTGCATACCCCCGGCGAAAGGATTGTTGAATTATGCAAGACCTATTCGATAAACCGGGAGACTCTGGCGGAACGGAGCGGTCTTTCCGTTGAACTCATACGCAGAATAGAGGAAGAAGGGCATATTCCCGATCTTGCTCCGCTTATCAAGATTTCCCGGGCTCTGGGGGTCAGGCTGGGCACCCTGCTTGACGATCACGAAGAACTGGGGCCGGTAATTACCCGCGCCGGTGAAGCGGAAACGGCGGTGCGTTTTGTGACGGGCCTTCCGCAGAGCGGCGAGGAAACGGAGCAGGCAGACGAACACAGGGGCCTTCATTTCAGGGCGCTGGCCGCCGACAAGGGGAGCCGCCACATGGAACCCTTCATCGTCAACATAGAACCCGATTCGGATCAAAAAAAATCCACCCACGAAGGGGAGGAATTTATTCACGTACTTAAGGGAAAGATCTCCCTTGAATACGGCGCCGATTCCCACATCCTCGGCGAGGGGGATTCGGCCTATTACGATTCCATTGTTCCCCACAGGCTTCTTGCGGCCGGCGGGGAAGCGCGGATTCTGGCGGTTATATACACCCCGGTCTAGGCTCCGGCGCATGTAAAGGCGCTATCCGTAATTTTGACAAGGAATTAATTATGCAGTTTTTTGAAACAACCCTGAGTATACTGCTCCGCGAAAAAGCGCGGTCCCAGCCGGATCATGATTTTATCGTATACGCGGACCGGGATCTGCGTTTTACCTACGGGGAATTCGACAAACGGGTAGACGAGCTTGCCAGGGGGCTTCTTGCCATAGGACTCAAGAAGGGGGACCATGTGGGCATTTGGGCCACCAACGTTCCCGACTGGAACACCCTGCTTTTCGCTACGGCAAGGGCCGGCATGGTTTTTGTTACGGTGAACACCGGCTACAAAATCCACGAACTTGACTACCTCATGAAGCAGTCGGATCTTGCGGCCCTGTTCATCATAGACGGCTTCCGGGATTCCGATTATGTCTCCATGACATACGAGCTTGTGCCGGAGCTCAAGACCGCTCCCCGCAGCTATCTAAAATCGGAACGCTTTCCCTTCCTCAAGAGCGTGATCTACGTGGGCCAGCAGAAACACCGGGGCATGTACAGCATGAACGAGCTTCTCCTTCTGGGAAAGCACACCCCGGACCGCGAGCTCCTTGAAATAGAGGCTTCCCTTGATACAAACGACGTGGTGAACATGCAGTACACGTCGGGGACTACGGGCTTCCCCAAAGGGGTCATGCTTACGCACCGGAACATACTTAACAACGGTTTCGGCATTGGGGAAAACCAGCGCTTTACCGAAAAGGACATCGTGTGTCTTCCGGTGCCCCTGTTCCACTGCTTCGGCCTTGTACTGGGGATGATGGCGATCATCACCCATGGGGCAACGGCGGCGATGCTGGAGTGGTTCGATCCCCTGCTGGTGCTGGCGACCATACAAAAAGAAAAATGCACCGCGGTCTACGGGGTCCCCACCATGTTTATCGCGGAACTCAACCATCCCATGTTCAAAATGTTCGATCTTTCAAGCCTTAGAACGGGGATCATGGCGGGATCTCCCTGCCCCATCGAAACGATGCGCCAGGTTATCGACCTTATGCATATGGGCGAAGTGACGATCTGCTATGGCCTTACCGAATCGTCCCCGGTAATGACCCAGACCCGCTACGACGATCCAATAGAAATAAAGGTTGAAACCGTCGGCCGGGCCCTGCCTGGAGTCGAGGTAACCATACGGGACCCCGAAACGGGCGAAGAATGTCCCGAGGGCGTTCACGGCGAATTCTGCTGCCGGGGTTACAACAGCATGAAGGGCTACTACAAGATGCCCGAAGAAACCGCAAAGTGTATCGATGAAAATGGCTGGCTCCATTCGGGAGACATAGGCGTAAAGGGCGAAGACGGCAACTTCAGGGTAACCGGCCGCATCAAGGACATGATCATACGCGGCGGCGAAAATGTATATCCCAAAGAAATAGAAGATTTCCTCTACACCATACCGGGCATCAAGGACGCGCAGGTGGTGGGCATTGCAAGCAAAAAATACGGCGAAGAAGTGGGCGCCTTTATCATTCTTCACAAAGACGCAACGGTAAGCGAAGAAGACATCCGCGACTACTGCCGGGGAAAAATCAGCCGTTTCAAAATACCCAAATTCATCTTCTTTGTCGATTCCTATCCAATGACTTCGAGCGGAAAAATACAGAAGTTCCAGCTCAGGGAAACAGGGGCAAAAAAGGTGGAAGAGCTTGGCATAGGGACATAAAGGAACCTCTGGAAACCCGGCAGGGACTTACTTTCCAATTACGTCCCGCTCAAGGATCTTGAACACTTTTGTCGGGCATTTTTCCGCGCAGGTTCCGCATGACGTGCATTTGGCATAATCGACGAGGGGCAGGTTGTTTTCCATAACAATGCACTGCTGGGGACAGTTCTTTACGCAGAGCCCGCATTTAATACAGGCGATCTTGCACGCCCTGGTAACATTGGCGCGGTTGGAACTGTGGCTGGAACAAAGAACCATGGCGCCGTGCATGTCCCTGGGAAGATTGCGGATAATCTGCTGCGGACATTCGTTGGTACAGAGTTTGCAACCGGTACACTTGGAGTGATCAAACCGGGGAAGGCCGTTTTCCCCCATGCTGAGCGCGCCGAATTTACAGACCTTGACGCAGTCCCCAAAGCCAAGACAGCCAAAGGCGCAGAGCTTGGTCCCGCCCGCCGCTATTTTTGCCCCCCGGCAGGTTTCAAGCCCGCTGTAGTTTCCCTTTTTGCGGGCATGAACCGCGGAACCCTGGCAGCCCAGAAACGACACCGTGGAAATCACCGTACCGCCTACGCCCATAAGGGCCGAAAGCGCTTCCGCGGTTTTCTGGCCCCCGACCGAACATCCGGTGATTCCCGTCTGCCTGCCCGCCACGGCGGCGGCGTAGGCGTCGCAGCCGGGAAATCCGCAGGCGCCGCAGTTGGCGCCGGGAAGGGCGCTCCGTACGTCATCAATCAGGGAATCATGGGGAACGGCAAAAAATTCCCGGAAAAAACCAAGGGCGCTTCCCAGCACAAAGGCAAGGACAAAGGCAAACACCGCGGTACTTGCGATGATCATTTTACCAGTCCTTTAAAGCCCATAAAGGCCATGGAAAGCAGGGCGGCGGCGGCAAAAAGAATGGGCGGGCCCTTAAGAAAATCAGGAATGGGGCTGGTCCGTATCCTGCGCCTGATTCCGGCAAGAAGCAGCGTGGCAAGCAGAAAACCCAGGGCAATGCCGGCGGCGTATACCACCGATTCAACAAAATCATAATTATTCGAAATAACGTTAAAAGTAACCGCCAGAATTGCGCAGTTGGTAGTAATAAGGGCGAAATAGATCCCCATGGAATTGTATAAAAGCGGGGACGTTTTTTTAAGGTAAAATTCCAGAAGCTGAACCAGCGACGCTATCACCAGAATGAAAACCAGAATCTGAAGAAATTCCAGCTCCAGGGGATCAAGAATGAAATGATAGATGAGCCATGTTACGGCCGCGGCCAGGACCGTGACAAAAGTCACCGCCATGCCCATGCCCACCGCCTTGTCCTCGTCGGTACTCATCCCGATAAAAGGACACAGTCCTATGAACTGCATAAGAACCACGTTGTCAATAAGAAACGCGCTGATAAATATTTTGAACAGGTTCATGCCGTTCCCCTGTCCCTGATCCGGGACTTGAAAAAGTTATTGAGCGAAATGAACAGGGCAAAGACGAAGAAGCCCCCCGGGGGCAGCACAAAAAACAGGATAGGCTGAAAAGTGTCCGGCAGCACCTGTATGTTAAAAAGAGTTCCTCCCCCCAGAAGTTCCCGCACCGCCGCGATACCCGCAAGCACCCAGGTGTAACCCAGCCCCATGCCCAGCGCGTCGGGGATTACGCAGTCCGGGGGCTGTTTGGACGCGAAACCTTCGACCCGGCCCATGATGATGCAATTCACCACAATGAGGGGAATAAAAACCCCCATGGCTCTGGAGAGTTCCGGAAACCAGGCTTTAAGGACATAGTCTATTACCGTCGTAAAGGCGGCGATAATAATGATAAAAACGGGAATGCGTATGGATTCGGGAATAAGTTTTCTGAAAAGGCTGATCACTACTTCCGACATGAGCAGCACAAAGGTCATGGAAAGTCCCATGCCCACGCCGTTTGCCACAGAGGTGGTCACCGCGAGCGATGAACAAAGGCCTATCATCAGGGTAAGAAGGGGATTCTCCCGGACGATGCCGTTAACAAATAGCGCCACAAAACGTTTCATCCGGCGTTTCCTTTAACAGGGCTGTCTTTTTGCCCGCCTCCGGTTGACGCGGCCGAACCGGCGTCCGTTTCCAGGGTTTCCCCCGCAAAATACGCGGCAAGCGCCCTGCCCGCCGCCCGCACCGCCCGCGCAACCGCGGCGCTTGTAATGGTGGACGCGGTAACGGCTATTACATCTTCCTTGGGCTCAAAGGGATCGCTTGACAGTTTTCCGGTGAACTGGCCGTAAAAGGTAAGATTGGCGGCTTTGTCCACATAATAGGAAGGAGAAGCGGCATTGGCCCCGAGCCCCGGAGTGTCCTTGTGTTCAAGGATGCGCACCCCGGTAATGCGGCCGTCCGCCCCAACGCCGACAAGGGCCCGGAGGGGTCCTCCGTAACTGCCCCGGACAACCCGCAGGGCCGCGCCGGTAATACGGCCGTTCTGCCTCACCTCGTAGGCGTCTTCAAAAATCACCGACGGATCAGGGCTTTTGATAATCCCCGTTTGTACCGCTTCACCAATATCGGCAAAACTGTCCCCGCCGGGAAAAAATTCCCCAAGCGCCGCCTCCAGATCCTCCTGTCCGTGCTGTGCGATGATCCCGCTTGTCGCCTGATACACAAGGGCAAGGGCCGAACAGGCCGCCGCCGCAAAAAGGGCAAGGATAAAACCAAGTTTCAGCATCTCCCCGACGCCGCGTTTTTCGCTCATTTTGCCGTTCCCCCTCCCGGCTCCCGGCGCCGGGATGAAGCCTTCTTCTTCGGCGCACCATATTTGCGGGGCAGAAGCCGGTTAAGGAAAGGAACAAAGGCGTTCATAATCAATATGCCGTAGGTAACTCCTTCAGGATAACTGCCCCACTTCCGTATAAGAATGACAATGATTCCCGCGCCGGCGCCGAAGATCCATTTGCCCCTGGCAGTAAGGGGAGACGTAACATAGTCGGTGGTCATAAACACGGCGCCGAAGAGAAGGCCGCCTGAAAGCACGCTGAAAAGGGGGTCCAGCCCCAAAGCAAAGGCGGTAATAAAAGACGCGGCGATCATGGAAAGGGGCGCGCGCCAGTCTATGGTCTTTTTGATCAGGAGGAAGATCATCCCCGCAAGGATAAGCAGCGCCGATGTTTCCCCTATGCTGCCCGCGTGATTCCCGGTAAAAAGCGTCCGGACAGTCGAAAGATAATCCGCGGAAGCCGAAAGTCCCGAAGCAAAAAAGGCTTTCCCCACACCGGCGGCGTTTTCACCGGCGGTGATCCCCAAAGGAGTAACACCGCTGATCCCGTCGACAGGAGCGCCAAGGGAACCGGGCAGACTGAGGACAAAACCCGGCGCGGGCCTGTGCCAGGCGGTAAGGGCGACGGGAAAACTCATAAGAAGGAAAGCCCTGCCCGCAAGGGCCGGATTAAATACATTGGCCCCAAGTCCCCCGAAAAATTCCTTGACAACGACAACGGCAAAAACCGCTCCCAGCGCCGTGATCCAAAGCGGCGTAGAAGGGGGAAGAACAAGCGCAAGGAGAAGTCCCGTTACCCCCGCGGAAAGATCCGCCGCCCGGACCTTCTTTCCGGTGATGATCCTGAAAAGCGACTCCGCCGCCACGGCCGACACGGTTGAAACGATCACCGTGAGCAGGGCCGGAAGGCCGAAGAGGATCACCCCGTATACGGTCACGGGCGTCAGGGCCAGGAGCATGTTTCCCATAAGCCGCGCCGTTGTAACAGGAGAAACAATGTGGGGACTTGATGCAAGAAAAAGGGACAATTCCCCGGGACGTACCCGCCCCTCCATGCCGTCCGTTTTTGTTTCTGCCATTGATGCTCCTTACGCCCCGGCTTCCGTCAAGGCCATGAAGGCCTGCCGCATTTTCTGCCGCTGTTTGCCGACACGGAAACGCTGAACCAGTTTGATTCGGGCAGGGCATACATAGGAGCAGCTGCCGCATTCAATGCAGTCCAGAAGCCCCGCCTTTACCGCATAATCAATATCCCCTTCCTCAAGACTGTTGTTCATGATTACGGGCGAAAGACGGCAGGGACAATTGTTGATGCAGCGGCAGCAACGTATGCAATAACCTTCAGCATAGGCGGCGGTTTCCTCTTTGGTCATGAGGATGATGCCGGAGGTATTTTTCTGAATGGGAATTTCAAGTGAAGGAACGGCGCTGCCCATCATGGGGCCGCCAAAGAGGATCTTCGCCAGCCTGCCGGTATCTATGTCCATAAATTCGGCGGGAAGATCGGCAAGCATGGTTCCTATGGGAGCCCGAATGTTTTTGGGCGTTTTACAGGCTTCGCCGGAAACGGTAAGGTCCCGGTCCACAAGAGGCTTTCCCGATATAAAAGCCTCGGCTATGGCAATAAAGGTCCCCGCGTTGGAAACAATGCACCCCGCGTCCATGGGAAGCCCGCCCGAAGGCACCTCCCGGCCGGTGAGCGCGGTGATCAGCATCTTTTCGCCCCCCTGCGGATAACGGGTACGGCAGAGCCCTACGCCAACCTCGCCGGGAATATTTGCCAGCCTCAGTTCCTGTTCGATTAAGGGGACAAGTTTCGCCTTGTTGTCTTCCATCCCGATAATCGCCCGGTTCACCCCGGTTATCTTCATGACAATAGCAAGACCCCTGACAAGGAGATCCGGCTTTTCGGTCATCGCCGCCTCGTCTGTCGTAAGATAAGGTTCACATTCGGCGCCGTCGACAATAATAAGGTCTATGCGCTTGTCCGGCGGAGGATTGAGCTTGACGTGGGTGGGGAACCCCGCGCCGCCCATGCCTATGATCCCCGCCTCGCGGATACGGGCCAGCGCCTCTTCCCTGCCGCAGCTACCGATGTCAAGCGGCGGCATACAGAGGATGTTTTCGGCGTCTTCCGGTTCCGAAGAATCAGAGCCGATAATGACACAGGGCCCCTCGGTGTTATTTGCCTGGGTCCGCATTTCTATCTTTTTTACTGTTCCGGTAATTGAAGCATGAACAGGCACGGTCATAGGTCCGGGCGCCTGGGCGTCGGCTATCTTCTGGCCCCGGCGCACCTTGTCGCCCTCGGCAACCAGGCACACGTTCGGCGCTCCGAAATGCTGATTTACGGGAATAACCACCTGTTTCGGCAGGGGGGCAAGTTCCACCGCCTTTCCCTCGGTAGCGTGTTTCCTTGCGGGTAGACGCAACCCCCGC
>JAISEB010000329.1 GCA_031264395.1 Treponema sp.
GACCGCCGGGATATTCTTCACGCGCTGGCCTTGACCGCCGTTCTGATAGCGGCGGCGGTCCTCGTTTCCGCTCTGGCGCTCATCCTCCGCGGCCCGTCCCGTCCCCCCGCCGCCGCCCACCCCGCGCCCGGCAGCTCTGTTCCCATGGCCCCGCCTCCCGCGCCTGAGCCCGCTGCCGGCCGTCCTGCATCCGGCAGCTCTGTCCCTGCCGCCGCCCGCCCCGTGCCCAGTAGCTCTGTCCCCACAGTCCCGCCTCCCGCGTCTGAGCCCATTGCCACCCGCCCCGTGCCCGCCGGGGGAAGCTCTGTCCCCGCGCCCGGTAGCTCTGTCCCCACACCCAGCAGCTCTGTCCCCACACCCAGCAGCTCTGTCCCCGTTGCCACTCGCCCCGTGCCCGCCGGGGGCAGCTCTGTCCCCGTAGCCCCGCGTCCCGTACCCGGTAGCTCTGTCCCCGCAGCCCCGCGCCCCGCTCCTGAGCCCGCTGCCGTTCGCGGCGTTCCTGAAACCATCGTGCCGCGCCGGGGGACGCTGGTGTTTATGATTGACGACGCGGGTAACAACCTCCGGGAACTGGAGCCTTTTCTCCGTTTTCCGGGCCCCCTTACCATTGCGGTTCTGCCGGGACTTCCCCATTCGGCGGAAGCGGCAAGGCGCATACGGGCGGCCGGCAAGGAAGTGTTCCTTCACCAGCCCATGGAGGCCATAGGCGGCCGGGACCCCGGACCGGGGGCCGTCTATTCGGGGATGGACGGCGAAACGATACGTTCGGTGATCAAGGCAAACCTCGCGGAAGTAGGCCCCGTCGCGGGGATGAATAACCACCAAGGATCGAAGATCACGATGGATGCGAAGGCCATGGAAACCGTTCTTGCCCTTTGCCGCGAGGAAGGCATATATTTTCTTGATTCAAGAACCATCGCCGGAACGGTGGTTCCCGAAACGGCCCGGCGGCTGGGCGTCGCCATAGGGGAGCGGGATGTGTTTATCGACAACAGCCAGGAACGATCTTCCATGCTGAAATATATTGAAGAAGGCCTGGCAAAGGCCGAAAGCCGGGGCTCCGCTGTCATGATAGGCCACGCGTGGTCGCCGGGACTTGCCCCCATCCTTGCCGAACTGTACCCCGGCCTTTCATCGCGCGGTTATTCCCTTTCTACGGCATCGGGCCTTATGGGAACGGGAAAGCGGGACGGGCCGTGAAAGTTCTGGGGATTGAATCTTCCTGCGACGAATGCGCCGCCGCGGTGGTTGAAGACGGAACGCGGATACTTTCAAACGTGGTGGCTACGCAGATTCCCTTTCACGCGGCGTACAAGGGCGTAGTTCCCGAAATAGCGAGCCGCAAACATACCGAATGGATCTACACGGTGGTAAAAGAGGCGCTTGACATGGCGGGGCTAAAGCCCGGCGAAATAGAAGGCGTCGCCGCCGCTTCAAGGCCGGGTCTTCTGGGATCGCTCATCGTCGGCTTGAGCTTTGCCAAATCCTTTGCATGGGCCCGCGGCATTCCCTTTATCGCCGTGGATCATATGCTGGCCCACCTTTATGCCTCGCAGCTGGATTTTGGGGATCGTGCCGCCGCCTACGCCCGCAGTTCCGCCGGCGCGGACAAGCCCGCCTATCCTTTTTTGGGACTGCTCGTTTCCGGGGGGCACAGCATCATCTGCCGCGCCGGCGCTTTTGACGAGGTCGCCGTTCTGGGAACCACCGTGGACGACGCCGCGGGGGAAGCCTTCGACAAGGTGGCGAAGCACTACGGATTCGGTTATCCGGGCGGGGCGGTAATAGACAGGCTTGCCGGATCGGGCGACGCGGACGCTTTTCGTTTTCCCATGCCGAATCTTCACAAGGGTGAACACCGTTATGACGTTTCCTATTCGGGACTCAAAAACGCCGTTATCAATCAGCTTGAACAATTCAGGACGCGGCCTTCGCGCGGCGGCGAAGCGGAAAAGGCCGACATAGCGGCTTCTTTCCAGAAAACCGCCGTCACGATTCTTCTCCGCGCCCTTTTCAACGCGGCGGAGGACACCGGGCTTGCAACCGTCGTGGCCGGAGGCGGAGTCGCCGCCAATTCATGCCTCCGCGCCCTTTTGGCCGGGCGGGAAGATCTGCGCTGTTATTTTCCCCCTCCCGAATTCTGCGGGGACAACGGCGCCATGATAGCGGGCATCGGCTGCCGGTATCTTGAACGGGGAGACTTTTCCCCCCTCAGCACGACCGCTCAGGCTCGTGTGTCGGATTTCAAAAAGAAACTCCCCTAACCCGCGCCGCCAGTAATTCGAATTCAAAACAACCACGGACCTCACGGACCAACACGGACAAATTAACGAACAGGCCGGGCTTCGAGTTTTTAGTTTTACCACGGACAGACACAGACCAACACGGACAAAATATAAATTTGAAATTAAAAGTCCGTATTTATCCGCGAGGGCGAACCGGAGGTCCTTGTGGTTAATACCGTTTTTGTCCGTTCTGTCCGTGAGGGCGAACCAGAGGTTCGTTGTGGTTACATTCTTCCTTCTTCGACTTTTTCGACCTTGCGGTAAATCTTTTCTTCAAAACATGCTGTTTTAAGGGGAATTTTGACACTGAAAAAAGTAAATACCGATGCCCTGCCCGCGCCGTGTTCGGCCCTTGACTATATGCCGCAAACCTGCCATCGTAGGTAAAAGGCTTTGACAATCATGCCCGTTTCAAAAGAACAACAGCAGAGTGAAAAACTCGCCCTTATACGCCATTCGGTAAGCCATATCATGGCCCAGGCGGTAACCCGTCTCTTTCCGGGGACACTGGTTGCCATAGGGCCGTCCATAGAGAACGGTTTTTATTACGATTTTCAGTTTTCCGGGGCCGGAAACGGAACGCCCCTAAGCGCCGGGGATCTTCCCGCCATTGAGGCGGAGATGAAGAGGATCATGGACAGCCGGCAGGATTTTGTGAAGGTTATAGCCGGCCGCGAAGAGGCGCTTGCCCGTTTTTCCGGCGAGCCTTTCAAATGCGAACTCATCGGCGAGCTTCCCGCCGGCGCGGAAATTTCCATCTACGAAAACCGGGACGCCGGAGGAAAGGTCCTCTGGGCGGATCTCTGCCGGGGCCCCCATGTGCAAAATACCCGCGAGATCAATTCTTCCGCCTTCAAGCTTCAAAACATAGCGGGGGCCTACTGGCGGGGCGATGAAAAACGGCCCATGCTTACACGCATCTACGGTACCGCCTGGGAAAATCCAAAGGACCTCAAGGCGTATCTTGCTTTTCTTGACGAGGTGGAAAAGCGGGATCACCGCCGGGTAGGAAAAGAGATGGATCTCTATTCCATTCACGAGGAAGCCGGCGCGGGGCTCATCTATTGGCATCCCTTGGGCGGCCGCATGCGGGTGGCCATTGAGGATTTCTGGCGCAAGGAACATTACCGCAGCGGGTACGAGATCCTCTATACTCCCCACATCGGAAAATCCTGGCTCTGGGAAACATCGGGCCATCTGGGGTTCTACAAGTCGAATATGTACAGCCCCATGGAAATCGACGATCAGGATTACATCATCAAACCGATGAACTGTCCTTTCCACATCATGATCTATAAAAACGGGGGACGAAGCTACCGGGATCTTCCCCTTCGCTGGGCGGA
>JAISEB010000055.1 GCA_031264395.1 Treponema sp.
CCCGCCGCGCGCGGTTTTGTGCTGCGTCTTGACGGCGGCGCTGTTTTCTTCGTGTTCACGGCTGGGCTGGGGCGTACTTCTCTGGTCGGCCGAAGATCCGCCCATTCCGCCGGGAACGGTGCTTCCCGTGTACATACGGTCCACCATAAGCCAGGTATGGGTGGTGGGCATTCCCGAAGATTACCGGGGAGACGGGCTCGATAAAATGGAAATTCCCCTGTCCCGCCTTGAACTTATGGGCAGCAAACGGGCCGCCCAAAAACGGGCGGACGCCTTTTCGCAGTACGCCAGAACCTACGCGGAAACTTTGCAGGACGGCCTTCCGGTAAGGGAAAATCCCGACAACAGTTCCCGCCGGGTGTACCGCCTTAAAATAGGGGAGATCATCAAGATCCTCGAAAAAACGGACGGCGCTCCCGCGGTGAGCACGACAGGCGATCCGCTTCCCGGCGACTGGTTTCTTGTCCTTGCCGAAGACGGTACGCGGGGGTACTGTTTTTCGTACCGGTTAAGGCTCTTTGAGCATCACGGCGGGAAGCTGGCCGTTGAGACGGACGCCGGGCAGAAGGAAGATCCCGATCTTGACCGGCTTCTGGAGAAAACATGGTTGCCTGAATCCTACGGAACCATGGTCAACAGCAGGCAGATCGTTCTTGAAGATCTCGCGAAAAAGTGGGGCTTTTTTCCCGGCAGCGAAACGGGAACAGCCCGGATTTTCACGGGCGATCTGGATCGTACCTTTACCTACACGGGCATACGATCCGAGGGAGGGCGCTCCTGGCGCTTTGAAGGCTCGTCCCTTAGAATGAGCCAGAGGTCCGATACGCTTCTTGCCGTTCAGTACACGGAGCCGGGGGGCGCGCTCAGGACGCTGCTGTTTGTTTCCCTTCCCATGGATGTGGACGACATCATGATTCAGGAAAGCGCCCGCCGGGACGAGCTGTTCCGCCTTGTTTACGATACGGGCCCGGTTTACATGAGCAACAACTACGGAATACTTTCCTTTACCGCCTCGGGGGTGTTTACCTGGACGGGCAACGATCTGCTTGTTCCGGGAATAGTTCCCCCCGATACGCCTACGGGAACTGTCGGCATGGATCTGTTTCTTTCCCCGGCCATGCAGGAACGGTACACGGGGGCTTTTTCCTTCCGTTTCGATGTCCCGGGCGGAGCCGTTGCGCGTTTCATGTACGCGCTTGATCCCCGCGGTCTCAGGCTTGAGTATGTTCCCGGCACGAGCCTGGAGGGAAATCTGGTCCGCCGCCGCTCTTCTTCCCCGGTGGTGCTGTATTTTTCCCCCACAGAACTGTAAATGGCCTTTGTTCAGTTTTCCCGGGTTTCCCTTGCCTTTGGATGCCGGGACATCCTTAAAGACGTAAGCCTTAACCTTGCGGCGGGCAGCAGGGCGAGTCTTGCCGGGGCCAACGGTTCGGGCAAGAGTACCCTGATGAAAGTCATTGCCGGTCTTCTTGCCGCCGATTCCGGCGACCGGGCCGTGGAGAAGGGGACGCGGATAAGCTATCTGCCCCAGTCGGGAATTGTTCACCGGGGAAAAACCCTGAGGGAAGAAATTGAGGGCGCTTTCAGCGCGGTTACGGACATGACAGCCCGCATGGAGGGGCTGGGCCGGGAACTTGAGGGCGTAAAAGAAGACGGCGGCCGCACCGCCGCCCTGCTGGACGAATACCACCGCCTGGAAGAGGCGGTAGAACGTTCGGGTTATTACAGGCGGGACGCGGTCATTTCCCAGGTGCTTTCGGGGCTCGGTTTTTCCGAAGACGATGCGTCAAGAAATACGGGGGAATTTTCAGGCGGCTGGCAGATGCGCATTGCCCTTGCCAAGGCGCTGCTTGAAGCTCCAGATATACTCCTTCTGGACGAGCCGACCAATTATCTTGACATAGAAGCCAGAAACTGGCTTGAAGATCATCTTGTGAATTTCCGGGGCGGCTATCTCCTTGTCTCCCATGACCGCTACTTTCTTGATCTTACCGTTAACGAAGTGTACGAACTTTTTCAGGGCGGCCTGAAACGCTACGCGGGCAATTACACCGCCTATGAAAAAACACGGGAACAGGAGCTGGCCGGCCTCATGAAACGCTACGCCGCGCAGCAGGAAGAAATTGCCCGGACCGAAGCCCTGATCCGCCGTTTCCGTTACAAGGCCAGCAAGGCCGCCATGGTTCAGGAACGGATAAGGATGCTTGAAAAGATGGAGCGGATAGAGATCCCCGAATCCCTTAAAAAAATTTCCATTTCGTTTCCGCCGCCGCCCCGCTCCGGCCGTGTCGCGCTGACCCTTGAGGGGGCCGGAAAAAGTTACGGCGAAAAGCGGGTCTTTTCCACCCTTGATCTTGTTCTTGAATCCGGGGAGCGGCTTGTGGTGGCGGGCCGGAACGGGGCGGGCAAAAGTACCCTGCTTCGGATCATCGCCGGGGCGGACAGGGACTACGAAGGGAAGGTAACATACGGCGCGGGGGTAGCTGCCGGGTATTTTTCGCAGGAATCGGCGGAATTTCTGGAAGGAATTCCAGAGGGAATTCCGGGCGGAGTTTCGGAAGGAGGAGCGGCGGGTATGCCGGAATCGTCCGGGGCTTCCGTCATGGGGGACAGAGCTTCGCCGCAGGTTATCGAATTTATGGAAAGGGAGGCGGGAATGGCCCTTATCCCGAAGATCAGGGACATGCTCGGCGCTTTTCTTTTCAGGGGAGACGATGTTTACAAGCCGCTTTCCGTCCTTTCGGGCGGGGAAAAAAGCCGCCTTGCCCTCTTAAGAATACTCCTGAAGCCTGTGAACCTTCTTGTTCTGGACGAGCCGACCAATCATCTGGACCTTCATTCAAAAGACGTGCTTCTTGACGCCCTTGCAAAATTTACCGGGACCATCGTTTTTGTTTCGCACGACCGCTCCTTTATGGACGCCCTTTCCACCAAAACCCTGGAACTCTCTTCACGGAACGGGGACGGCTCCTTTTCGCGCGGCCCCGTTCCCCGGCTTTTCTACGGGAACTACAGCTATTATCTTGAAAGGCTGGAACGGGAGGCGCGCGCGGATTCCCCGGACGCGGCCCCTTCGCCCCCCCGCGCGGAACCGGCCGGCGGCAGGAGGGCTCCTGAACCGGGCCCTTTGTCCGGGCAGGACAGGCGCGAGCGGGAAAAACAGCGGCAGGCGCTTCTCAGGAGGCTGCAGCGGCAGGAAGGGGAGATCCTTGCCGCGCTGGAAGCTCTGGAGGCGGAAAAAGCGGGCCTTGAGGCTGAGCTGTCCCGGCCCGAAGTGTACTCAAACGGGGAAAAGGCAAGGGCGGTAAAACTGAAGCTTGACGGGATCGCCGGGGCCATAGAAGGCAAAACTGGGGAATGGGAGGATACCGCCGCCCTTCTTGCGGAGGCCGGGTTTTCTTGTGGTCATTCCCCGTCCCTTTTGGTATAGTTTGAACATGAACATACTGATCATAGGCGGCGCGGGTTATATAGGCAGTCATACGGCGCGGGAATTCCTTGACCGGGGGCACGCCGTAACCGTGTACGACAACCTTTCGAGCGGGCTCCGGGAAAATCTTTTTCCCGAAGCGGCCTTTGTACACGGCGACATACACGACTATACGTCCCTTTTCCGGGTAATGAGCGGGGGAACCCGGGACGCTCGCCCGCCGGGCAGCCGGCCTTTCGACGCTCTTGTTCATCTTGCCGCCTTTAAGGCGGCCGGCGAATCGATGCTGAAGCCGGAAAAATATTCGCTTAACAACATCTCCGGCACGATAAACATACTCAACGCCGCGTCGGAAGCCGGCGTCAGGTACATCGTGTTTTCTTCCAGCGCCGCGGTTTACGGCGAGCCTGAGTACCTTCCCATAGATGAAAAGCACCCGTTAAAGCCGGAGAATTACTACGGGTTTACCAAACTTGAAATTGAACGTTTCCTCCTCTGGTACGAAAAAATCCGGGGCATACGTTTCGCGTCTCTCCGTTATTTCAACGCCGCGGGCTACGATGTAAAGGGAAGAATAGGGGGGCTGGAGCAGAATCCCGCGAATCTCCTCCCGGTGATCATGGAAGCCGCCTCCGGCGCAAGGCAGGAAGTGCAAATCTTCGGGGACGACTACGACACCCCCGACGGGACATGCGTGCGGGACTACATCCATGTAAACGATCTGGCTGTGGGCCATGCCCTGGCGTTGGACTACATCAGCAAAAACGGCGCAAGCCTTACCCTTAATCTGGGAAGCGAAACCGGCAGTTCCGTCATGGAGGTTCTTGAAAGCGCCCGCCGCATAACCGGAATGCCCATCCCCTCAAAAACAACGGGAAGGCGGCCCGGAGACCCGGCGCGGCTTACCGCGTCATCGGCCCTTGCCCGCACCGTCCTTGGCTGGAAGGCCCGCTACTCGGATCTCCAGACCCTCATAGAAAGCTCCTGGAATGCCTACAAAAGAAAAAAAACATGACTATACAAGAGAACATTGCGGCTTTCATACAAAAAAGCGAAGCTCTGGCCGTTGAACTTGAAACGGAACTCTGCAGACGGCCCGCCGTATCCCCCGATTCAGGGGGCGAAGGGGAACTGGACAAATGCGTGTTTCTTGAAGAATGGCTCCGTTCCCATGGCATAAACGCCCTTGAACGTTTTGACGCTCCCGACGAACGGGCAAAGGGCGGCGTGCGTCCCAGCCTGATAGCCACCATAGCGGGCAGGGCGGCGCCCGGTGCGGGCCGCCTGTGGATCATAAGCCATCTGGACGTGGTGCCCCCCGGGGAACTTTCCCTTTGGGAAAACGATCCCTGGACGGCGAAGGTCGTTGAAGGCGGCGTCCGCGCGGACGGCAGCCCCCTTGGGCCGCGCATTACGGGCCGGGGAACGGAGGATAACCAGCAGGGGCTTGTCTCTTCGGTGCTGGCGGCGCTGGCGCTGCTGCACGAAGGGGAAGCGCCCGCCATGACGGTAAAACTCCTCTTTGCCGCCGATGAGGAAAACGGGAGCCGTTACGGCGTACACTGGCTTCTTGAAAACCACCGCGATCTCTTTCAGCAGAACGATATGGCGCTTATTCCCGACGGCGGGGACAGGAAGGGGGAATCCATAGAAGTTGCCGAAAAAAACCTGATCTGGGCGCGTTTTGCCACGAGCGGCGTACAAACCCACGGTTCCAGGCCCGATCTGGGGGCCAACGCGCATCTTGCCGCCGCCGATCTTGCGGTGAGGCTTCATTACGGCCTGGGGGAAAAATTCGGCGCGCGCGATCCCCTTTTTGAGCCGGATCGTTCCACCTTTGAGCCTACCAAAAAGGAGGTGAACGTTCCCAACATTAACACCATACCCGGCGAGGACGTGTTTTACATGGATATGCGCGTGCTTCCCCGTTATCCGGTAAAGGACGTGCTTGCCGAAGCGGACCGCATCAAGGCCGAAGTGGAAAGCCTGTACGGGGTAAAGGTGCGGTACGATCTTCCCCAGTCCTCCGAATCAGTATCCACGTCCCCCGGCGCGCCGCTTGTAAGGCTTGTCTCATCGGCCGTTCGTAAAGTTTACGGGGTAACAACCCGCCCCGTGGGCATAGGCGGCGGGACGGTGGGGGCGCCTCTGCGCAACGTGGGCATAGATTCGGCCGTCTGGTGCCGCATCGAGGACACCGCCCATCAGCCGAACGAATACGCCCTAATCGGCAACATTCTGGGAGACGCCCAGGTCATGGCTCTCCTCATGACGGAAGGGGCGTCATAGGGCCGGTTAACGCGGTTATTGAACGACTCTATTTTAAATTTTCCGGTTTTTTTTCAAAAACCAGTTGACAATGAACTGTAAAAACTTCATTGTACCTTTTATAATAATAAGAAGGGCGGTTCTTCCGCGAGAGGCTTTTTGAAAGGAGGCTGGAAGAAAAACATTGAAAGGCAGCGATGTGATCATCGGGGGGGTTACCAAATCCTTCGGTGATTTTACGGCTTTGAATAATGTAAGCCTTGAGATAAACAAGGGTGAGTTTTTTTCCCTTTTGGGGCCTTCCGGGTGCGGAAAAACAACCCTTTTGCGGATAATCGCGGGGTTTGAATACCCCGACAACGGAACGGTCGTCATAGACGGCGCCGACGTGCTTCACCTTCCCCCCAACAGGCGGCAGGTGAATACCGTTTTTCAGAATTATGCGCTTTTTCCCCACCTTACCGTTTTTGAGAACGTTGCCTTTCCCCTTAGAATCAGGCATCTTTCCGGGCCGGAGGTGTTGTCCAGGGTCAACGAGTACCTTCATCTGGTCCAGCTTGAAAATCACGCCCAGAAGAAGCCGAACCAGCTTTCGGGCGGGCAGAAACAGCGGGTTGCCATAGCCAGATCCCTTATTAACGAGCCTAGGGTTCTTCTCCTGGACGAGCCGCTTTCCGCCCTGGACGCCAAGCTCAGGCAGCACATGCTTATAGAGCTGGACCAGATCCACGACAAGATAGGCGTTACCTTTATTTACGTTACCCATGATCAGCAGGAGGCCCTTTCCGTTTCGGACCGGCTTGCCGTGATGGATCAGGGAAACATACTGCAGATAGGCACTCCCCATGAAATCTACGAAAGCCCCGCCACGAATTTCGTGGCCCGCTTTATAGGCGAAACCAACCTCTTTGACGCCACGGTTATAAAGGCCGAAAAACTTGACAAGCCGGAAGGGGAAGACGAGTACATGGCGGAGCTTGACATTCCGGTTTTGGGGCGCGTCAAAGTGACCACCGTTGACGAGATAAAGCCGGGCCAGGAGGTCAGCTTTACCGTAAGGCCCGAGAAAATCGTCATTTCCAAGGAAAAACCCGCCACCAAGCGGGCGGACATCAACCTTTTTTCCGGTACGGTTGACGAACCCATTTATTCGGGTTTCCAGACCAAATTCTACGTGCGGGTGCGGGAAGACAGCCTCTTCAGGGTGATCAAACAGCACGCCAATTATTCGGACGAAGGCCCGGACATCCTGTGGAAAGACGATGTGTTTCTTTCCTGGAGCGCCGACGACGGCTATATTGTGGGAATAAACAAGCCATGAAGGGCGAAATTTCCCGCCGCAAAAACTACGGCCCCCTGTATTCGGCGCCCATGATGATCTGGTTCACGGCGTTTTTCCTTGCTCCCATCATCATCATTGTCGTGTACAGCTTTTTGAAGAAAGGACTCTACGGCGGGGTGGAGCCCGTTTTTTCCCTTGAATCCTACCGGAGCCTGGGGAACTCAAACTATATAATAGTGGCGTTTCGTACGATTTTCGTTTCGCTTGTCACCACCGTTATCACCATACTGGTAGCCCTTCCCTGCGGCTATTACATGGCGCGGAGCCGCCGCCAGACCCTTCTGCTTCTCCTTGTGATTATCCCGTTCTGGACCAACTTTCTTATACGGGTGTTCGCATGGATGAACATTCTGGGGTCAAACGGTTTTGTCGTTGAATTTCTTAACCGGACAAACCTTATGGACCCCTACCTCCACGCCGCGGGAGCCTTTGTCCGTGCGAGGGAAATACTGGAAGGCGGGCTCAAATACCTGATACGCAGCGAAGCCGTCATTGAATTTCTTATGGACATAGGGGTCTTTCACCGGTCCCAGGGCGATTTGACGATGTTTCTTTACAACCAGAACGCGGTGGTCCTCGTTCTTATCTACATGTATCTGCCTTACGCCATACTTCCCCTTTTTGCCACCATCGACAAGTTTGATTTTTCACTTCTGGAGGCGGCCCGCGATCTTGGGGCGACCAAGCTGGAATCGATGATCAAGGTGCTTCTTCCCAACGTGCGCGGCGGAATCTACACCGCCGTCCTCTTTACCTTCATCCCGATTTTCGGGGCCTATACGGTGCCCCTTATTGTCGGCGGCAGGAACTCCTACATGCTGGGCAACGTCATTGCCGATCAGCTCCTTAAATCGCGGAACTGGTCGCTGGCGTCGGCCTTTTCCATGGTCCTTACGGTGGTAACCACGGCCGGGGTGATCGTCATGATGAACCTCCAGCGCAGGGACGCGCGCCTTGCGGAGGTTTCCAGGAAAAACGGAGGCGCCTTGTGAACGGCCGTTCGGGGAAGAAGGGCATGCTGCAGGGCTTTGTTACGCTGCTCCGGCCCGGCAAGGCCCCCGGCGAAGCGGCGCGCCACGCCCGGCGGGCTTCACGGCCGCGTTTTTCGTTTTCCAGGTTGGTTTTTATCCTTACCTTTATCTTCCTCTTTCTTCCCCTTGGCGTGCTGATGCTCTATTCCTTTAACGGCGCCAAGGGAATGAACTGGGCGGGTTTTTCTTTGCGCTGGTACGGGGAACTTTTTTCGTTCCATTCGCGGGATCTCTGGCGGGCCTTTGGGCACAGCGTTATCATCGCCCTTACGTCCGCTACCACCGCCACGGTCATAGGAACGTTCGGGGCCATAGGGGTCAACTGGTACCGCTTCCGCCTGCGGAACTATGTGCAGATCATCTCGTTTCTTCCCATGATACTGCCTGAGATCATCATCGGTGTGTCCCTTCTGGTGTTCTTTACCGGGATAGGAATGCAGATAGGGCTGCTTAACATCTATATTGCCCATACTACCTTTAACCTTCCCTTTGTGTTTCTTATGGTCATGGCCCGTCTGGATGAATTTGACTTTTCGATCATAGAGGCGGCCCGCGATCTTGGGGCCGGCGAAGGGCAGATCCTTGTAAGGGTCACGGTTCCCATCTGCATGCCGGGTATCATCTCCGGTTTTCTTACCGCCGTTACCATTTCGCTTGAAGACTTTGTGATCACCTATTTTGTGGGCGGCCCCGGATCATCCACCCTGCCGGTCTTCATATACTCGGCCATCCGTTACGGGGTGTCGCCTGTGATTAACGCCCTTTCGGTTGTGATGATCCTGGGCACGGTACTCATTGCTTTTTTACTGCGAAACTTTTTAAAGTACATCGCGGCAAAATAAAACCCATTAGTTTGAGGAGGAAAAGATGAAGAAAATACCTGTAACGGCGGCAGCGCTGTTCCTGGCGCTGCTGGGAATCATGGTATTCCCCAAACCGGCGTACGGCGGCCCCCAAAAGGAAAGGCTGTACATTTACAACTGGACCTACTACACTCCGGCGTCGATCATTGAAAAATTCGAGCAGGAATACGGCGTTACCGTTATCTACGACGAATTCGCGTCCAACGAGGAAATGTACGCCAAGCTCAAGGCCGGCGGAGGTTCCGGCTACGACATAATCTTCCCTTCGGGCGATTATGTTTCCATTATGATTCACCAGAACATGCTGGAGCGTATTGATAAATCAAAACTCTCCAATCTGGGCAACATCGATCCTCTGGTGCTGCGGAAGGCAACCTACGATCCTTCCATGGAGTATTCGATTCCCTACTACTTTGGCGCGGCCGGAATCGCCGTCAATACCGCCAGGGTGTCCCGTTTTGAAAGAAGCTGGTCCATTTTTGGCCGGACGGATCTTAGGGGCCGCATGACGATGCTGGACGACATGCGCGAAGTTCTGGGCGACGCGCTGGTGCATCTGGGTCATTCGGTTAATACCATAAACCCCGCTGAAATTGAGGCCGCCAGGGCCCTTGTCAACAATACCTGGAAACCCAATCTGGTTAAATTCGACGCGGAAGCCTTCGGCAAGGGTTATGCCGACGGGGACTTCTGGGTGGTTCAGGGGTATCCGGAAGTGGTCTTTGAGGAAATTGGGGATAACGAGCAGCTGAGGAAAGATACGGTCTTCTTCATTCCGCCTGAAGGCGGCCCTGCATATATAGACAGCATGTGCATATTGAAGGGAGCGCGGCATCTGGAGCTTGCCTACAAATTCATAGATTTCATTCACCGGCCGGACATTTACGCGGAATTTACCGATTATTTCGGTTTTCCCGCCACGGCGAACATCCCTGCCCGGCAGCTTAAAACCAAAACGCCCTACTACACCGCCGAAGAGCTTGTTAATACGGAGCTTAAAGACGATGTCGGGGAACATCTTGAACTGTACAACAACGCGTGGTTCAATTCGATTCGCATGGGAGAATAGAGGGCTCCCCGGGACAACGCCGGTTGCTGTTACGTCAATCGGCGCTGTCCTAATTTTCCATGGCAATTGCCGCGTCTATTTTTGACCTGAATTCCTTTTCATTTATTTCACTTCTAATGTAATCGGTAATAAGGAGCCGCACCACCGGGGGAAAACTTTCCCAGTACCGTCTGGGCCACGCTCCCAGTTCATTGCGGAGTTCCTTTTCTTCGGTTTTGTTCATGGTTCCCTGTGAAAACGAAACAAACTGATCTATCATTGAGGAAAGCGCCGCGGGCGGCAGGGAAAGGCCGGTGTCCGTTGTTACGCCGTCCCCGCCCTTGACGCCGGGAATCCAGCCGGCGACAAGTTTGTCGATCTGCCCGTCTGTAAGTTCCGGGGCTTCCTGCCGCAGTATTCTTTCCGCCATGGAACGCACCGTTTCCCGCAGCCCCTCAATACTGGCCCCGACGTTGATCTGGCCCGATATTTCACGGGCCATCCGTTTGGGATCGGGAACGTTAAGGGATTCTCCAAAAAGGGCAAGCTGCCGGCGGCGGCGCACCACCGCTTCGGCCACCGCGTCTATGGCCCCTTCGCCGCAGCGGTTAAGAATGTAATCGAGTGTTTTTACAAGCTCCCTGTCCACGGGCCTACAGCTCCGACATGAATGTAAAGGTAATGTCGCCGGCGTCGGGAAGTTCTTCGTGGGTAAAATCGTGATACAGAAGAACCCGTTTCTTCGAGGTGATTTTATTGTACATGGCGAACTGGCTTGAAGGCGGGCAAATTTCGTCCATGAGTCCGGTGAACATCAACACCTCGGCTCTGACCCTTGGGGCAAGGAACTGCAGATCGACATAGCCGAGCTTCGTAAAGATTTCGTCCTCCCGTTCGTGCCGGGGATCGAAGCGCCGGAAGTATTCCTTGAGTTCCGAATAGGCCTCTTCGGCAAGATCCATCTCCCATACCCGCTTGTAATCGCAGAGGAAGGGGTACTGCGGAGCGGCTCTTTTTATCGAAGGAAAGAGCGCGGCGCAGGCGATGGTAAGGGCGCCCCCCTGCGAACCTCCGAAGCAGCCCAGCCGGTTTCCGTCGATTTCCCCAAAGCCCGAAACCACCCGGACTATCGCGGCGGCGTCAAGAAAGATATGGCGGAAAAGAAGATTGTCGGCCCCGTCGTCAAGCCCCCTTATGATGTGCCCGTGGAGGGTGTTTCCCTTTACGGCCCCGGCGTCTTCGCTCAAGCCTCCCTGACCCCGGCAGTCCATGGCGGCTATGGCCATGCCCCCGGCGGCGTACGGGAGGAGCTTTACCCAGTCTCCCGCGCTCATCGAATAACCGTGAAACTGAAACACCGCGGGAATTTTGCCGGCGGGATTCTTCGGCTTTGCGTATTTGGCGTGAACGCGGGCGCCCCGCACCCCGGTAAACCACAGGTCAAAACAATCCGCGAAGGGACATTCAAAACCGGCCGGAACCAGAAGGGGCGCGAAGTCCTGCGCGTCAAGTTCCGCCAGAGCCCGCGTCCAATAGGCGTCGTAATCGGAGGGCCGGGGATTGCTTCCCTGCCATTTTTCCAGTTCATAAACCGGCATGTCTATCTGCATGGCTTGTTCCTTGAGCTTGTTTCTTATAAAAAGTATAGCGGAAAACAGGGAATTGTCTATGCCTTGACCTGTCCCAAAAACTGAAATTCTAGAACGGCTTTCCTCATTTTCCCACGCAGAATTTGCTGAACATCTTTTCCAGAATGTCGGCGGACGACACCTCGCCGGTTATTTCCCCAAGGGCGTTCGCGGATTCGCGGAGGAGGGGCGCGATTATATCAAGAGGTTCGCCCCTGTCCGCGAGTTCCAGCGCTTCGGCAAGCGGGGCGGCCGCTTGATCCATAAGCTCCTTCTGCCGCTGTGTTCCCGGCGCAACGCCCGTCTCCTCCGGACCGCCCGGCGCGTGCGGGCCTTCCGCCGTTTTTTCAAGGGCGGCGGCAATGGCGCCGCAGAGTTCCGGTATGCCCGATCCTGTTACGGCGCTTACCGGGAGGAAACCTCGGGGGGGCGCGGGACAGGAGGGGAGGTCCGCCTTGTTCCAGATGAAAAGGCGGGGGTTTTCACCTTTGAAGGGGAAGTCCTTTTCATGTTCGTATTTTTCCGTTCCGTCGGTGACACAGAGAACAAGATCCGCCTCCGCCATAAGGGCGCGGCTCCTGTCCATGCCGGTGTTTTCCACAGAGTCCGGGGAAAGCCCGTCCCTGATGCCCGCGGTGTCGGCAAGGCGTACGGGAATGCCCTCAACGGAAATCCACGCCTCTATAAAATCACGCGTAGTGCCCGGCGACTCGGCGACTATGGCCCGGTCTTCGCCTATGAGCCGGTTGAAGAGGCTTGATTTCCCCGCGTTGGGTTTTCCGGCTATGACGGCAAGGGCCCCGTCCTGGTACAGCCTTTCCCTTTTGAATGACGCGGAAAGGGCCCCAAGGCGGGCCAGGACTTCTTCGGCAAGGGCCCGTCCGGGCATTCGGCCGCCGCTTTCTTCGCCCGCCGTACCGCTGGGATCTTCCGCGCCGCCGGGAACAAATTCATCTTCGGAATAATCAAGGTAGATTTCGGTTTCCGCGAGAATTTCGACAAGCTTGTCCCTGAGGGAACGGATCTCTGTTTCCAGCGCCCCCGAAAGGCGGAGTGCGGCTCCCCGGAGGCCCGCGCCGGTTTTTGCCGAAACCATCTCCATTACCGATTCGGCCCTGGTAAGATCGAGCCTGCCGTTCATGAAGGCCCTGAAGGTAAATTCGCCGGGCAGGGCGTCCCTGAAACCCGCCTTGCGGAGGATTTTCATTACCCCGCGCGCCGCGGCGATGCCGCCGTGGCAGGAAATATCCATGCCTTCTTCACCCGTGTAACTTTTGGGCTGCCTGTAGACCGAAATAAGAACCTCGTCGATTTTTTCCCCTTCGTGCCGTATCCATCCATGAACAATGGAATGACCCGCCGCCGTTTTGAGTTTTTCCGGGCGGGAAAAAAACGGGGCGGCCAGTTCCAGGGCTCCGCCGCCGGAACAGCGTATAACCGCGAGCGCGCTTTCGGAAAGCGGCGTCGCAAACGCGGCGACGGGGCTGCCGTCGCCGTAAGCGCCCTTTTCCGGCGAGTCCCTGTTCACGCCTTCTTTCCTTCGGCCAGCCTGAGAAGCACAAAGAGCCAGGGAGCGCCGGCGTAGATCCACAGCGCGGACACGGCAAACTGGATGAAAATTCCCATGCGGTTAAAGCCGGGACCCAGCATGCCGCGTGTTTTTTGAAGGACGATGAAGAGCAGTACCGTTCCCGCTGCGCCGATGACGATGCGGCCCAGGGCGGACAGGACGGCGGCCACGCCTGAGCGGTCCGAAAAGCCGGAGTGGAATCCTGTATAGCGGGCGGTAAGGGCATAACCTGCCCCCATGCCCAGAATGATCCCGCCCGGCGAAAGGAGCGCCTCAACGCCGCCGGGCATCGCCTTCGCGGACGCGGGATTGTAAAGGATCATGATGAAAGCCGCCGCCGCCGAAACGATGAGCTGCGCGCGGAGCCCGCCCCGCGCAAGGAGCTCCCCAAAGGAGTCTCCCCACAGAAAGTACACGGCAAGCGTAAGGGCGCCTAGAATCCAGCCGCCCAGAATGTCGGTGGGGAAGTGGACGCCGAGGTACACGCGGGAAAAACTGATGAGCAGTACAACAAAGGCCGCAACGGCAAAGGCCCAATTTTTTTCTGTCCATGAAGCCACGATCATCCATATCACCAGAGCCGCCTGGGCGTGGCCCGACGGGAATCCGTTCAGGCTTTCGGGCATGAATGCCAGGCCGGGATCGTAGCCCTCCCAAAAGGGCCGGGGCTGGTTGAATAAAAATTTCAGCGTTATGTTAAGCCATGCGGAAACCATAACCGTAACGCCGATCTGTATCCCCTTCTTTGCGTCGGCGCACCAGAAAACCAGCGGAAGCAGCGTGAACCAGAACCATGTAGATCCGAACCAGGTAACAATATTCATGACGGCGGTAAGCGGCAGGGAAGCCGCGCTCTGTACGGCCCTGATGAAATCAAGGCCCCATTGTAACATATTTTCCATACTTAAAAGTATAGGGCCATCCCCGCCGCCAAACAAGTCTGGATGTAACGCCGATTAACGTGAACTGCTCGTGGAGTCTGGATGCTAAAAACCGTCGAAAAAATCCGCCTTGAGCCGGTTTACTGCCGCCGCCTGTTCCCGTGCGGGCTTGACTCTTGTCGTGATTCTTTTCATGATGTCCGACAATTTTTCCTGCAGAAGGGGCTTTGGGATAGTGACGGGAATAAAGAAATAATGACGTTCCCGGACCGCGCCGTCTTCCTCGGTGATGCGCCTCTGTGTCCGGTACACCTGGCCGGCGGAGGCTTCGCCGAACGGGGAGTCGGAAACGGCCTTTGCGAACCGCTCGAAAAATTCACCGTATTCATCATCGGGGTACAGGGTCCGGCCGGTCATGCGTTCTTCGACACGGGAAGCGACAAGGCGGGGCGTGTCGCGGGCGGCCGAAAATTCGGAAGCCCAGAGGTTGAGAATTTCGGCGTTGCCGCCTTCGTTGGCCGCGACAAAAACATACAGGCCCGTGAATTCGGGCAGCTGCTCCACCGCCCGGCATCCTCCTTCCTGGTACAGCCTGAGCCAGCGCGGAGCGGTTTCCCCCTCTGTCCCGTCTTCATAGCCGGTAACAGGGGACGCCGGGGTTTGGGCGGGATCGTCTCCGGGCGGAACCAGAACCGGCTGCCGGAGGGTACCCCCGCAACCCTGAAAAAAAACGAGAAGAGCGAATAAAAGCGGAAGAAGATCAGGACGGCCCAAGACTTTCGGAGGCGGCCTTGGCCGGCCGGATAAAGAAGACGGCAAATTCATCGATGACCGCTCCCGTGTCCGCGGTTCCCTGTTCCGGGGAAAGAGCGGACCCGGCGGAAACGGCGTTAGGCGATTCCCCGGATTGTTCCCCGGCTTCCTCCGTTTTCCCCGGCGCGGGGCCTCCCAGCTGGAAGCTTTCCCTTAGTTTCACGGTTCCGGAGGCCACCCCGGCAAGGGGAAGGGTTTCCGGAGAAAAAACGGCGGTTTCCGAGGTAAGGCCCGCCGTAAAATTTTTTGAGTCAACCGTAAAATCAATAACCGCGTTTATAAAACCGTTGTTCCCGAAAAGCGGAACAGTGATGGTTTTGGCGGCCTCTGAAGTCTTTACA
>JAISEB010000141.1 GCA_031264395.1 Treponema sp.
ACTACGGAGACGGCGGTCTTTATGGGGGCCGTGGCGCCTACCGCCTCGAATACCTTGTCTACTCCCCGTCCGCAGGTGAGTTCCCGTATTTGTTCGTCAAGATCGCCTGACGCCGGGTCCAGAACCGCGTCGGCGCCCGAGGCCTGGGCTGTTTTCCGCCGGGCGGGATCGGTATCAAGGGCGATCACTTTTCCCGATCCTGAAGCCTTGAGGATCTGTATGACGAGGTTTCCGATAAGCCCCGATCCTACCACTGCCGTTGTTTCGTTGAGCCCGGGCGCGGCTGTCCGCACGGCGTGGGCCGCCACTCCCACAGGTTCGGTGCAGGCCGCTTCCTCCCAGGAAAGCCCTTCGGGAACGGGGACCGCGATGCGTTCGGGGATAACCGCGTATTCGGCGAAGGTCCCGTGGCGGCGGTATTCGCCGCAGGAGACCCCAAGCACCACGCGGTGATCGCAGAGGTTGACTTCCCCGCGCCGGCAGAACCAGCATTCCCCGCAATAAATGGTAGAATCAAAGGTGACACGATCCCCCTTTTTGAAGCGGGTAACGGCCGCGCCCGCAAGGACAATTTCCCCGGCCGCCTCGTGTCCCATGATGATGGGGGGCACCCGCCTTCCTGTTGAGCCGTCAAAACCGTGTACATCGGAGCCGCATATTGACGAGGCCCTTATTCTGATCAAGAGGTCGTCCCCCTTCTCAATTACGGGATCGGGAACGTCGGTATAGTTGAGTTTTTTGTATTCTTCCATCAATAAGGCTTTCATCACGCCTCCTTTGGCAGGGTTTTCCGCAACGGTAACCCTGGTTGACTTTACTCTTTTTCGAATCTTTATGGTAGTACAGCGGTTTTGTTTTTGCTATAATAAACATATGACAGCTTCTCTTGGCGTTGATCCTTCACCCATACAGAAGGTAGAACTTTTTTCCACCCTTCTGCCCAAGGAAATTGAATTTGTCATTGCCCGCTCCGGCATACTGCAGCTCCGCAAGGGAGGGCATCTTTTTTCTCCCGGTGAAAAGGCCGAGCATTTTTACATGCTGGTCAAGGGCGGCATACGGGTTTACAAGCCCCGCAGCGACGGCAGCGACGATGAAATGGCCCGTTTTACTTCCGGCGACGCGATAGGCGATTTCGACTTTGCCCGCGGGGCGGCTTACGACGCCTATGCCAGCGCGACGGAAGATTCGGAGCTTATCATGTTTCCCGGTTACGGCCTTTCCATGGAAGCCTTTGCCCTTGAAGAGCCCCACACCACTTCCCGTATTCTCCTCAGCGCCATAGTCATGGTCACGGGCCGCATCAAATCCACCCAGAAGATCATTGTGGAGAACATGTCCTGGGTACAGGAACTGCACCGCCGCGCCTATGAAGATCCCAGCACCGGGCTCTGGAAGCAGTCTTTTCTTGCCGACGAGATCAACCGTCTTCTGGAAGATCCCATGGCCCTTATTATGCTGAAACCGGATCGTTTCAAGATCCTTGTGGATTCCCGGGGACACGGCGCCGGGGACGAGGCGATGGTCCGCATTGCCGCCCTGCTGCGCAATGTTACCCGCCGGATAGGCCGCGGCTGGCCGCTCAGGTTCAAAAGCAACGAAGTGGGAATTCTTGTCAACAAATGTTCCCCTGTTCACGCGGAAAAAATCGCCCGCGACATGCATAACGCCATTGCGGCCCTTGCGCCGGTGCCTGCCGGAAACAACCTTCCCGCTTTTTCCTTTACCGCCACCGTTTCCTATGCCGTATGGCCCATCGACGAAGTATCCTGGGAAAATCTTTTCAGGGGAAACTACGATCTTCTCATGGATACCTGGAGGGCCGGGGGCAATACGGTGGTCAGATACAAAAAGAAGGAAGAAAAACAATGAGCGGCGGCAGATCCGATTCCCCAATCACCGATCCTGTGCTGGTAAAATCCCCTCTTTTTGCCAATATGAGCGAGCTGGAATTTAACGCGATTACCGCGTTTCTGGAACGCAGGCGGGTCAAGAAGGGAACGACGATTTTTATGGAAGGGGATGCCGGGGAAGACATGTTTATTTTCCTTGCCGGATCGCTCAGCGCCTTTGTGTCCCAGTCCGACGGTACCCAGCGCTGGCTTTTTGACATCAAAAAGGGGGATTTTTTTGGGGAAATGTCCGTTATTGCCCATGAGCCCCGGTCCGCCACCCTGACCGCCAAGGAAGATACCGACGTTATGGTTCTTCAGGGCATAGATTTTTACCGCATCATTTTTGAGCATCCCATGATAGGGGTCAAAATGCTTAAAGCCATAGGCTCGGTTCAGAATCAGTGGCTGGATCAGACTTCAAAACATTTAAGCGATCTTATGCGGTGGGGTGAAACCGCCCGCCGCCGCGCCATAACCGACGAGCTTACCGGCCTTTACAACCGACGCTTTCTTGAAGAGTCAATAAAAGACCGTTTTGATCAGGGGTCGGTAGGGCTCCGCAAAATGTCGCTGATGATGCTGGATCTGGACAGGGTTCACGCGATAAACGAGCGCCACGGCCCCCAGGCCGGTGATCAAGTGATCATCACCGTGGCGGATGTGCTCCGTTTGGTGATGCGCTCCGGGGACATTGCCGCGCGCCTTTCCGGGGATGAATTCGCGGTCCTGCTTCCCGATACCGACGCCGTCGAGGCGAAGATGGTTGCCGAGCGGATACGGGAATCGGTGATGAAAAAAGAAGTCATGGTGCCCAAAAGTCCCGGCGCGCCGGAAAAAGTTCCCATCAATATACGAACCAGCCTGGGCATAGCCGTCGCTCCTACTCACGCAAAAAATCTGGAAGGCCTGCTTTTTGCCGCCGACGGCGCGCTCCGCAAGGCAAAAGAACTTGGCCGCAACCGTGTAGAACTTGCGGAATGAGACCGTGAATCGGGGCGCGAACCTCAACATAGAGCTGGGGCTGTCCGGGAAGCAACCAATTTTCTGAACAGTCCCAATTTCCACTGTAAATGCAAGGGGGAAGTATGGATAAGGCTTTGGCGCGATTGGGCGCATGCGGTATAGTTCCGGTAGTGGTGCTGGAGGACGCGCAAAACGCGCTTCCCGCGGCGGACGCGCTGTTTTCAGGCGGGATCGATGTCATGGAGATCACGCTGCGTACAAAGGCGGGGCTTGAGTCAATACGCGCTGTCGCCAAAAATCGTCCCAATATATTCGTCGGGGCGGGAACCGTCCTTACCCTTGATCAGTGCAAAAGCTGCGTTGACGCAGGCGCCGGTTTTATTGTCCTGCCCGGATTCAGCCTCCCGGTTGTAAAGTGGTGCGTTGAGCACGGCGTGGCTGTTACGCCGGGCTGTGTAACGCCTACGGAGATCATGACGGCTATGGAAAACGGATGTACCGTTCTCAAGTTTTTTCCGGCCGGCGTATACGGCGGTCTTTCCGCGCTCAAGGCCCTTGCCGGTCCCTTCGGGAATGTAACGTTCATTCCGACAGGCGGCGTAGATTCAAAAAACATCGGGGAATTTGCCCTGTCTCCGTTTGTCCATGCCGTAGGCGGGAGCTGGGTATGCTCAAAGGATGATATCAAGGCGGGTAATTTCGGCAGGATTACCGATCTTTCAAAAGAGGCCGTGCGTAACTTTCTGGGTTTTGAGTTTGCCCATATAGGCGTCAATGCCCGGAGTGAAGACGAGTCCATGAAGATTGCGGATCTTTTCGCGGGGCTTTTCGGGTTTGAAAAAAAGCCGGGGGCAAGTTCTGTTTTTGCCGGAAACAGCATAGAAGTGATGAAGAGCGTTTATCTTGGGGAGAAAGGCCACATCGCTATCAGGACAAACCGCATTGACGCCGCGGTCAAACGGCTTGAGGCCGGAGGTTTCGCCGTTGATC
>JAISEB010000190.1 GCA_031264395.1 Treponema sp.
CTTGACCAGCCATCTTTCGGAGTCGAACCGAAGACCTCATGATTACAAGTCAAGTGCTCTACCAACTGAGCTAAGATGGCACATTAATCAAAGTCTGTCCCTAACGCAGACATATTTTATATATGCCATAAAAGAAATGTGGTGTCAAGCGGGTTTCAGGGCATGACCGTCAGGAAGGCCGTTTTTTCATGCGCGAAATAACTATTCCGGCGGCAAAACTGACAAGGGATATTATCCCGCAGACAAGCCATCCCGCAGGCCAGTATCCGGCGGAACCGAGCAGTACGCCCGTAACAAAGGGCGCCACGGGATTTACAATGTTGGACGCGCCGGAACAGAACGCCGTGGCCCCGAGGTTCCTGTTTCCCGAAAAGAACATTGAGGGAAGCGCCCAGAAAACCCCCGCGGCCCAGGCCGAGCCGAAGACCATGAGGCAGGCGAATAACGCCAAAAGGTGAAATTCTTTTCCTGAAATAAAGGTAAACAGAACGGCCGCGGCCGCGCTGAACGCGTATCCTCCGGCGAGGATCAGTGCCCTGATCCTTATGGGGCTGCGCGAACGCGCCGCGCAGAAGTCCGAGAAGGCCCCGGCGCAGACGGACGCCGTCACGATTACCAGACTGACGGCCAGCATAAGGTTTCCGGCGAGATTTTTTGAGACGCCGGAAAAATCAAGATACACCGGCATGTCCACGGTTACCGACTGGATAAGCCATGTGTTCGCGGACAACGCGAGGATCAAAAACCACAGAACAGGCTGTCTTGCAATGGCGGCGTAGACCCCTTCCTGTTTTTTTTCACGTTCCCCGTTCCGCCCCGTTTCCCTGCCGTCCGCTATGCCTCTGGTAACGTACAGGGCGGGGAGGGCAAAGAGTACGCACAGCGCGCCGAGGGAGTAAAAGGTCCACCGGAAGCCGAGGACGGGGGCCAATATCCCGGACAGCCATGCGCCTATACCAGCCCCGGCCGTAAAGCTGCCGTTAAAAACAGCCGTGGCAAGGCCCGCCGAACCGGGAGGAATACAGGCGGTAATAGTCGAAAGATACACGGGAAAAGCTACCGCGTTGCACCCCTGCATGGCCTTGAATATAAAAAAGAAGGGGATGCTGCGAAACTGAACCGCGATCGGAAGAAGGAACTGCGGCATCGTCTGGAAAAGTATGCCAAGGCATATTGTCCGCCACCTTCCCAGCCTTCTGTATACAGGCCCGGAAAGAAACATGGCGGCGACAAGGCAGACGGCCCTAAGACTGTCGGCCAGAAGTATCAGCCTGGTATCAACCTCCATGGCGGCGGCCATTTCGGGGACAAACATGGTGAACTGGGTAACCGCGGCGGGGAATGAAATTCCCAGCAGGGAATAGCCCGCGACCAGCAGCCAGGGCTTGTACGGCTTATTTTTCATCATAACTTATTATATAATATAATAAGATAATATAATAAATTTGAAAAATCAGGCCTGGTCATGAGAAGGATGTATTATCATATAATAAGAAGGGGATTTTATGTACGATTTTGACAAGGTAATCGAACGCAGGGGAACCGACTGCGTCAAATGGGACAGGCAGGGGGCTTTCGGCGTTCAAAACGGGCTTCTTCCATTCTGGATTGCCGATACCGATTTCGCCTCCCTGCCCGAGATCCTGGACGCGATGAAAAAACGCTGTGATCATCCCATTTTTGGCTATTCGGAAGTCACAGACGGCAGCAAACAGGCCGCCTGTTCCTGGTTTTCCCGCCGGCATAAATGGAACATTGATCCTTCCTGGATTGTGCCGGGCCCGGGTGTGGTAACCTCCCTGCGTTTCACCATACAGGCCCTCACCGAAAAAGGGGATTCGGTTCTTCTTTTCACGCCAGTCTATGATCCGTTTTTTGCCGTTATCGGTAATTCGGGGCGAAAGGTTGCCGATTGTCCCATGATACGCGGGGACAACCGTTTCTTCGCGGATTTTGATCTTATGGAAAAAAAGCTGAAAGAGGGCGTCAAAGCCGTCCTTCTCTGCAACCCGCATAATCCGGTCGCAAAGTGCTGGACCGGCGATGAACTTGGAGAGATCGCGGCCCTCTGCGAAAAATACGGCGTCTATGTACTTTCCGACGAGGTCCACTGTGACATAACCCTGTTCGGCAATGCCTATACGCCCATGGCGTCGTTCGGCGGTATACGGGACAGGCTGGTCTCTTATACGGCTATCAGCAAAACCTTTAACATGGCGGGTCTTGTTTCCTCTTTCATGGTGATTCCCGATCCCGCCCTGCGTTCCCGTATTGAAAAAGCCCTGGGCGAGGCGTGGATCTTCGGGCCCGCGGCCATTGCCTTTTCCGCCATAGAGGCCGCCTATACGCACGGCGATACGTGGGTTGACGAACTGATCCGTTATCTTGAAGGCAACGCCCTGTACGTTTCCGAATTCTTCGCGGAAAACATGCCCGGCGTAGGGATAACAAAACAGGAAGCGACATTTCTTATGTGGCTCGATTTCAATTGCCTTGGCCTTGGCAGTGAAGAACTTGCCGGTTTGATGGCCGGACGCTACGGGCTTGCCCTGGGCAGCGGTGTTCACTATGGCAGGCAGGCCGACGGTTTCATGCGGCTCAATATAGGCTGTCCCCGTTCCACCCTGGAAAAGGGCGCGGCGCTTATCCACCGCTTGTATACGGACAGGAGGAATGAAAATGGCTGATCAGGAGAACCGGAAAAAACTCAACCTGCTGGATTGCATGGGTTTTTGCATCGGTCAAATTATCGGTTCTGGCATCATGGTGCTTACGGGAATTGTCATCGGCATTACCGGGCACGGCACGCCCTTTGCCTTTATCGGCGCGGCGCTACTGGCGATAATGGTCATGCTGCCAAGCGCCTTTCTGGCATCGGCGATTCCGTCAAGCGGCGCGGGTTACAGTTACGTCAAGCGCCTGCTTGGAGAGAGGATCGGTTTTTTCTACGTATGCATGTTTGTCATCACGCAGGTTCTTATCGCAACCTATGCCAAGGGGCTCGCAAGTTACTTCGTGTCGATATTCCCGTCGTTTAACGAGACGGCGGTAGCCATAACGGTCCTCCTCATCGCGGTCCTGGTAAACCTTGCAGGGCTTAAATCCTCCGCGTTTGTCCAGACCTGCATGGTGGGTTTTCTGCTGCTCTCGCTCCTGCTCTTTATCGTGATGGGCCTTCCGAAGGTCGAATGGGCCGTCCTTGTCCCTTCGTTTTCCAACGTCATGCCCAACGGCATGAAGAATTTTCTTACAGGCATAGCCCTGCTTTCCTTTGCCGCCGGAGGCGCCAAATTTGTCGCTGAAAACGGCGACGACATTAAAAACCCCGGCAAAACCATTCCCACGGCCATGGTCGCTTCAACGCTGCTGGTATCCGTTTTTTACGCCTTTGTGGGCGTTGTGGCAAGCGGCGTTCTTCCCCTTGAAAAAGTAGCCTTTCAAAATCTGACCCTTGTGGCCAGGGAAATTTTCCCGCCGAGGCTGTACATTTTCTTCGTGTTCGGCGGGGCCATTTTCGCCCTTATGACCACCCTTAACGGCACCCTCTCCTGGGTAACCCGCAGTCTCCAGGCGGCGTCAAAAGAAGGCTGGCTGCCCCGGATCTTTGCCCGCGAAAACAAGGGCGGTACGCCGGTGCTGCTGCTTTTGATCTTTGCCCTTGCAGGGGCGCTCCCCATCCTCTTCGGGCTTGAACTGGGCACCATAGCCAAAATGGGCATAGGCCTTGATATGCTCTGTGAATTCATGATCCTCGTCGCCTGTTTCCGCCTGCCTTCGCGTTTTCCCCGGGAACACGCGGGCGCTCATTTCAGGATCAGGGGAAGGGCCTTTTACGTTATCCTGTGTATTGTCGGGCTGCTCATGCTCGGAACTTCCTACATCAATCTTTCCGATCTCACAGGCCCCATCTATATTGTCATCCTGGCTTATCTGGCGTTTATTGTCGGCCTTACGATGATCCGCTACAA
>JAISEB010000209.1 GCA_031264395.1 Treponema sp.
GCATAAATTTTTATTTCATTATCAAGTCTATTGTGTTCAATATTCCATCCATTGTATACATAAATAATTTCAATAGTATGGCCATCGAGTTTAATATTTCTGTAATATGTTCCTGAAAATATTTCTTTACTATTACTTACTCGCCATACACCTAAACCTCTTGGAGCAGGCCCCGTACCGGAATCTTCAATGATATATTTAAAATCGTCAGTAAAAATTACCCAGGCAGATTCCGCGTCAGTTCCTATATATGACATATGCTTTAACTCATTTGTATCAGGATACCAGACATATGATCCGGGTATATTAGTATAGTGAAAATTACTATTATTTATATCAAAAGCAAATGTATAAAAATTTTGATGTCCTTCTTTATGCGGATAAAACGTAATAGTTTTTTCTATCCCATTGACTTGATATGAACCTATTAACCTTTGGGCGCGCCCTTCTTCTTTGTGGAAGCAGCTCAAGTATCTTTATTTCGGATGGTACAATATCGTTTAAATAATCGACATATTTGCCAAAAACCCATCCTTCCCTATAGTGATGATTTTCATTTACCATTATTTTTAACCAATTCCCATAATGATTATCGATAAAACTTTGTTCTTTTGAAACGCCAATTATTAAAACCCTTGCATTTTTATTCACTTGAAAAAGAAGATCGCCGGACAAGGACGGATGGCTCAGAACATTTACCCTATCGGCATTAATAATAGTATTATAGCCTGTTCCAAAGTATTGTCCGAATTTTTGTTCTTGCGCAGCTATTACCCCTATTGACATAATGAAAAAAAACACAAAAACCCGTTTCTTTTCCATAATTTTCATCTCTAGTTGTTTATACAACATTTTCCAAATAATGTCAATCGGATATTGCACATAACAATAGAATGAAGACCCCCGTTCTACACCGCTCTACCAGTTGCCGCCGGGCTTTCGAGGTACTCGCCTACCATTTTTTCTATGTTGACCCCGTCAAGGCGGCCGGAAAGATCTTCGGCCCTGCCGCTCCGCAGGTAGAAAAGCCAGGGCTTTACCCTGCCGCCGAAAATATCGCCCGCCGCCCGGCTGTAGACGGCAAGCTGGCCGAAATGATTTTCGGGCCTTTCGTCCCTGTCTGTCTTGAAGTCCGCTACGTGTATCATCCCTTCGGCCTCGAACACAAGATCGATCTTTCCCGACACGGGCACGGCCCGTTCCCCTTCCCCGCCGCGCAGCGTTACCGCGCTTACAAACGGAAATTCCGTTTCCCGGAACGCGGAGGAAAGGCTCAGTTTTCCCAGCGGGGAATCGAGGAAGCCTTTCATCATGCCCTCCGCCAGGGCAAAGGCGGCGGGCCAGTCCCCCTCGTCAAGGTGCGAAAGAACGGGCGGCGGTATGCGGGGTTCGCGCCCGCTGAGGAAGTCATCCAGAAAGGCGTGAACGATTGTGCCGAAACCGGCGGCCTTAAGGCCTGTCCTCGCGAGAAAAAGATCCAGCCTGTCTGCCGCGGGCGGCGGCTCTTCCACTCCGGGGTATTTTTCATGAAAGAGGCCGCTTGCCGGAACGGGAAGGGACGCGGGGCGGGGCAAGAGGATGACGGGGGCCTTTCCGTAAAAGGCCCAGGCTGCGGCGGCTTCTTCCATTGCCGGTTCCTTTTCCCCGGCGGATCGTACAAGGTGCCGTCTTAAACTTTTAAGCGTTTGCCGGGTATGAATGCCGACAGGCTTAACGGTATAGGGCGGGTCCTCACATTCGGCCAGCACGGGGATCAGAAGATCAAGGAAGCTGTGAACGTTTCTTTCTTCCGCGTTAAGGAGGATCATGCGCTCCCTGAACGATTCGTCCGGTCCGGCAGGCGCGCTGTTTTTCTTTTTTGGCGGAGAAGGAACGGAGGCGGTCAGGAAGAGTTCGCATTCGGCCCTGGTCATGGCGACATAGAGAAGCCGCCTTAATTCCGCCGTTGCCATGCTGTTTTCTTCATCCCTTCCCATATTAAAAAAATAATTGCCGCTGTCCTCCGGCAGTTCTTCCGCCTGCGGCAGGTTAAGGGCCGGGCCCCACCGTTCGCTGTAATAAACGGCGCCCGAATTTCTGGCCGTCCTTTCCATCGACGCGGCGCGGTACACAAAGACAACGGGAAACTCCAGCCCCTTGCTCTTGTGTATCGACATGATGCGCACACCGCTTTCCCTTTCAACGTTGACCGAAAGATCGTCGGGGCGCTCTTCCCTGCCTATAAAATCCTCAAGATAATCGATAAAGCCGGCCAGCGTTCCGCCCCGCGCGTCTATGCCGCGGGCAAGTTCAAAGAAGAGATCGAAGAGTTCCCCGTAGATCTGGGACGAGGCGGACCAGAGCGTTTCGTAGCGGTAACCTTCGTCATACCAGAGCCGCGTCAGGATCTGTGTAACGGAAAGCACGCGCGCCTCTTTGCAAAGGGTCCTGTACAGTTCGCGGCCGCCCCTGAATCTTTCAAGGGCGAAAGGGGAAAGCAGGGAATCGGCGGCTTCATCAAAAGGCCGGAATTTCATCCGCGCCCCTCCTTCGTCCCCGCCGCCAATGAGACAGACGGCAAGGGAAGCGTCGTCAAGCCGCACAAAGGGGGAACGGAGAAGGGCCGCGTAGGCGACGCGGTCTTCGGGGTACACGAGGAGGCGGAGGAGGCTGTACAGATCGTTTACCGGGGCGTCACTGAAAAGTCCCGCGGGGCGGTCCGCGTTGTAGAGGATTCCGAAATCCTTGAACTGCCGCTCAAGGGAATACTGGCGGGAAAGCGAACGCTGCAGCACGGCAAAATCGCTGTACCTGCACGGGCGTTCAACATATTCCCCGTTTTCCCTTACCCTAAGCACATGCCCCGAGTCTACCATCTTTCGTATTTCAACCGCGATATGGGCCGCCTCAAGCTCGTCCGAAGAAAGTGTTTCGGGATCGTCCCTGCCGATACGCTGTTCATCAAGAAAACAAAAATGAAGGCGGGGTTCCCTGACGCCTTCAGGAGAGGGGAAACGGGGATAAAACGGAAAGTACCCGGCCTCAAAATTTTCACCGCCGCCTCCGTTAAACACGCGCGAACAGCGTTCGCCTTCAGGGGCGGCGGGCCCGGCGCGCGTTTCCTCTTCCCTTATACCGCCGAAGATGCGGTTAAAGGCGGTGATGAGCGCGGGATCGGAACGGTAATTGTACACAAGACTAAGAGCGCCTCCCGCGCCGGAGCGGGCCGGGGGATTAAGCTCTTCGGCAAGGCCGCGGAACACCGTTACATCGGCGCCCCGGAAACGGTAAATGGACTGCTTCTCGTCGCCGACAAAAAAGACCTTTCCTTCGGAAAGGGATTCGGGACCGGGGACCCCCTTTTCCATGCGGAGGGGATCTTCGGCAAGCAAAAAAACAAGATCCCGCTGAAGGCCGTTGTTGTCCTGAAATTCATCTATCATGATTGACTTTATTTCATCTTTGTAGACTTTCCTCAGATCCGGATATTCCGCCAGCGCGTCTACGGCAAGATGGGCTATGTCGCCGAAGGTCAAAAGGCCCGCCTTTCGTTTGAGGAACCCGCAGAGGATCTGAAATTCGTCCATCAGGGAAAAAACGGAGCCTGTGACATCGATTTGCAGGGCGGTATTGGCGATGGACTGGAGTTCCCCGCAGAGGCTGTCCTTGAGTGTTCCGACAAGTTCCTTTATGCCGTCGTATTCTTTTCCCCCTCCCCTTCTGCCCACGGACGCAAGAGAGGCGAGCCATTCAAAATACGCGGCGGCGTCCCTCCTTAATCCGGACGGAATTTCCGCGAGCGATTCCAGTACGGGCGTGCGGGGCCGTTCCTTTGCGAGAAGGGCCCTGAGTTCGCCGTCCATTTTAAGATCCCGCCGCGAAACGGTTTCCATGCCGGCCCGGAGCGCGTCTACAAGCGCGTCCGCCTCGGCGGTTTTTTTCTTCCACCCGTCAAGAAGGCCGTGAATCTGAACGGAGAGGTACTTTTCAAAATCAATGGGGCGGCCAAGGAAACTGTACTTCAGCGCCGTTTCGGCAAAGAGATCTTCCGCGACGGCTCTGATGCTCCGGTCGGCAAGGAGCGTCTGCAGGGCGGGATTGTCGCGGTGATCCAGCACAAAAGGCAGGGCCGCCTCCATGACAAGCTCCCTTACCCCGTCATCGTCGATTGTAAATTCGGGGGAAAGGCCGTAGTACCGGGCGGCCCCTCTGGCCACGGAGGCGCAGAAGGAATCGATTGTCGTGATTTTCGCGCCGCTGAAACCGGCGACGGCTTCCCGCGCCTCCGCGCTGCCGCTTTCGGCGCGGAGCGTCTGGTAGATGCGGCTGTACATTTCGCCCGCGGCCTTGTTGGTAAATGTAAGTGCGAGTATTTCATTGACCCGGCATTTTTTTTCCATGACAAGCCATGCGTAACGCGACGCCAGAACCATGGTTTTTCCCGCGCCCGCGCCCGCGGCCACCGTAACGTTACGGCCGGCCGTCGCGGCCGTTCTCTGCGACTTGTCAAGGCCGGCAAGGATGCTTTCAATAGACATGACGGCCCTCCTGAGTATCTTCGGCGGTCCGGCGGTTCAGAAAGTAGGCGGTGCGGCAGACGCCCCGGTAGACGCAGGCCATACATTCCTCCAGGGGAACTCCCCGGCCGCCGCGTTTTCCGCTGAAGTGGAATTTGCGGGGAGAAAAATCGAATTCCTCAAGCGCGGTCCTGAACTGTTCAAGATACCAGTCTACGGCGTCAAGCGTCGGCTGATAGTCTTCCCTGCTGCCGCCGCGGGTCCCTTCGGGGTTTCCCATTACGGCGACAAGTTTGTGCTGGTTAACAAGCATGAAAAAAGCGCCTTCCGTTTTGGCCTTGCGGACCTTCTCATACAACATAACGTACAGGGGAATCTGAAAATCGCGGAGAGGCGAGTCCTCCGTTTCGGTGCTGTCTTTTTTAGTGTGGGAACCGCCTGTTTTGTAATCGATGATCACGCTGCCGCCGCCGGGAAAAACCGAAACCCTGTCGATGATCCCGCCGAGGATCATCCCGTTCCGCTCCGTTTCAAGCCTTGTCTCAAGCTCCTCCACCGTGCAGCCGTCAAAATAACGGGCCTCCGTTTTAAGGAGGATGGCAAGCCGTTTCGCGACGGCTCTGGCCTGCGCGGAAAGAATGGGAGCGGACAGGGGCCCCTGAAACGCCTCGTAGTGGAGGGCCGCCTCGTGAGTACACTCCAGCGTCCAGGCCCTGTAACGCTCCATATTGCGGGAACGGAAAACGCCGTCTTCCGCGCGTATCTTCTTGAAGAGGTTCCGCAGGATTTCATGGTAGAGAAGGCCGAGGGACGCGTCATCAAGCATCTTCGCCTCAAGGGAAAATACTTCGAGTCCCAGGATCTTCCGGTAAAACCACGAGAGGGGGCACCGCATAAAGGGATTAAGATCCCCCGTCGCCGAAACCCTGAGCGCGCCAGAAGCGCCGCGCCGTTTCGAGGCCCCGCGCAGGATGCCGTGGACGCCGGGGGGAAAGGGGCCTTTAAGCAGGCTGAACTCATCCGGCCCGCCGGGCATGCGCCGCCGCCAGCGCTCAAAGCCGCCGTACTGGACGGAAAAAAGCGCGGAGGGAAAACCGTCCGCGGCTTCTTCCTTTCTTTCAGTATTGTATACGCCGCCCCGCGCCCACCAGGCGCGCTCCTCCACAAAGGGATCGGGCGGCGGCGCGGGGTGCTGCCCGGTATGCCCGGCGAAGAAACTGTGGGGGATGGTCCAGCCCGAAAAACTTTCCCCGGCGGCGCTGATCCGGGTGCGGGAACCTTCCCCGTCTTCCCCGGGAAAAAGATAAAGCCTGAAAAAAATATCCGACACGTCCCTGTCGGCAAAGCCAAGCCTCTGCCGCTTGTCGCCGCGGAGAAACCGGAGCGGCCGGTAACGGACCGAGGCGGCCTCCTGTGACGCGTTGAGCACAAAATGGAAGGCGAAGGGAGAAGCCGCGGCGACACGGTAGGGGAATATGCTCACCCCTCCCCCGCTCCGCTGGGGCACATAACGGCGCTCCATGAGAACCGAAAGAAAAAAAGTAAAGGCGTATCCTTTTGCGTCTTCCCCCTTCGGGACGATATCCGGGTACTCTTCCTCAAGGCGGATAAGGGCGGAAAGTTCCTCCAGGCAGCGGGCAAGCACCGCGTTGCCTTCGTCCGTGACCTCCCCTGCCGAAAGGAAACCCGCCGTCCAGTCGCGCCCGGCGCTGTCCGTATCCCGCACATTCCAGAGCGGCCCCCGGAAAGCGAAGTAGCGTTTCCGCACGCCGGAAAATGTTCCGCTTTCCGTCATGGAAACAAGGGCCCTTTTAAGATCCCGGTAGTAGTGTTCCAGTTTTTTTTCACCGGGATTTTTTTTAAAAGCCTCAAGCCATATATCCTTTACCATTCCGTCTTCACGGTAGCCCGACACACAGTTGTTTTCGATGCCGAATTCGACGAGTTCCCGGTTAAGATCAGGACAGCGCCAGGGAAGGTATTCGTTAAGGAGAAGCGCCTTTAGCGATGTAAAGGAAAAATTGTTCGCGGCGCATCTGGCGGCAAGGGCAAAGAGGCGTCCCGTGTTGTAGTCGCCGAGGAAACGGCCGGACCGGCTCCGGCAGGGAACGTTGTAAAGGGAAAATTCCCTAAGAAGGTAAGGCTCCATGTCCTCGTAGCCGGGAACGCTGACGGCAATATCGTCCCAGGGAATTCCCTTTTCGTCATGAAGGGCCCGTATCTCAAGAACCGCCGCGCGGATTTCGGCGCGGGAATTGTCGTAGAGGTAAAGCGGCGGCATCTTCGCGGGCGGTGTTTCCACAAGGTGTATTGTTTTTTCAGGCCTGAGGAGTTTTCCGAATTCCTCAAAATCCTCCATGGCCTCATAAAAGAAAATGTAATAGTCGTGTTCGCGGTCACGGAGGGGCGGCCTTTCCCAGGCCGGCTCAAAAAGGCCGCCGCGTTCAAGAAAAGCGGCGTATTCCTTTTTAAGGAACTCCAGATCGAGATCCTCGTCGTCGGGAGGAAACGCCGCCCGGCGGTCTTCCCAGAGGGAAAGCGAAGGGAGAATCCCCGCGATGGACGCGGTGAACACCCCGCCTTCTTCGGCGTATTCAGGCGGTATAAGGGCGCGGAACGCGCGGCCGCCTGTCCGCGCGGCCTCGGCGTTTTTTCTGATCAGGTCCCCGGTAAAAAGCCGGCGCAGCACCGACGACACGGGCCGCCTGTCCTTCACCTCCGCCCGCACCGCCTCTTCCTTGAACCTGTCCCAGGCAAGGAAACGGCCCGCCGCGACGGAGCGGAGGCCCGTAAA
>JAISEB010000270.1 GCA_031264395.1 Treponema sp.
AGCGCGGTGATCGCCTCAAGATCCAGGTGGTTGGTGGGTTCATCCATGATCAGTACGTTTGCCCCCGAAAGCATCATCTTTGCCAGCATGCACCGCACCCTTTCCCCGCCCGAAAGGACATTTACCGGTTTCAGCGCCTCGTCCCCGGAAAAAAGCATGCGCCCCAGAAAACTGCGCACATAGGTTTCATCCTGATCGGAGGAATACTGCTTGAGCCAGTCCGTAATGGAAAGTTTTGATTCAAAAAAAGAAGAATTTTCCCTGGGAAAATACGAAAAGGCCGTAGTCTGTCCCCAATAGTACGATCCCGCGTCCTGCTTTTTTACGCCGGTAATAATGTCGAAAAGGGCGCTCTTGGACGCGTGCTCCATTCCCACAAAGGCGATCTTGTCCCCGCGGTTTACCACAAGGGAAAAATCATTGAGGAGGCTTGTCCCTTCAAAAGAAAAACCGATCTTTTCAAGCCTGAGTACATTATTGCCTATTTCACGCTCCGGCTTGAAACCAACATAGGGGAATTTTCTGCCGGTAACGCGGATATTGTCAAGATCGAGTTTTTCCAGCACTTTTTTCCGGCTGGTAGCCTGACGGCTCTTGCTCGCGTTGGACGCGAACCGCTGTATGAATTCACGCAGTTCCCTGGCCTTGTCTTCGTTTTTCTTCTGCTGATCCCGCGCCTGTTTCTGGAGCATCTGGCTCATCTGGTACCAGAAATCGTAATTGCCCGAATAGGAGGTGATCCTGCCGTAATCAATGTCGCAGATCTGGGTACACACCGCGTTAAGAAAATGGCGGTCGTGGGAAACGACGATCACCGTGTTGGGAAAATCAATAAGAAAGTCTTCCAGCCAGGAGATTGATTCCAGATCGAGGCCGTTGGTCGGTTCGTCAAGAAGCAGTATATCGGGATTTCCAAAAAGCGCCTGGGCAAGGAGGACGCGGACCTTCTGCGACTCGTCAAGATCGGCCATCTGTTTTCCGTGATCTTCCTCGTCAAGGCCAAGGCCCGAAAGAAGCCGGCCCGCCTGTGCTTCCGCCTCCCAGCCGCCAAGGTCGGCAAAATCCGCCTCCAGTTCGCTTGCCTTCATGCCGTCCTCTTCGGAAAAATCCTCCTTCGCGTAAATCGCCTCCCTTTCCTTCCGCACGGCATAGAGCCTGGGATACCCCATGATCACCGTGTCCAGCACCGGGTGTTCTTCAAAGGCAAAGTGATCCTGGCGCAGTACGGCGATGCGCTGGCCCGTGCCGACGGAGACTTCCCCCCTGTCCTGTTCCGTTTCGCCCGAAAGTATACGCAAAAAGGTCGATTTCCCCGCGCCGTTGGCGCCTATGATGCCGTAGCAGTTGCCGGGGGTGAATTTAAGATTGACATCCCTGAAGAGGACTCGTTCCCCAAAACCAAGAGTGAGATCGGTAACGGTAATCACTTGTAAAACTCCATTGAAACAAAACCCCGCCCGCGGAGACACAGCCGTGTCCCCGCAGCCGGATCATTTTTTTCCGAATAAACCGGCAATACGGGCAAAAAGCCCCTTTTTTTCCTTTGGTGAAGGGGAAGGCGCGCCGGCGGAAACACTGGCGGAAGCGCCGGTATGTTCCCGGGCCTTTCCGTCTTTGCCCGGCCCGTTCCGGCCGCCCCGGCCCGCCCCGGCCCGGGAGGGGCCTTTTCCGCCCCCGGCCGGTTTTTTTCCGCCTTTGACGGCGCCCGCGCGGCCGTCCGCCGCGGACTGTCCCTGGCCATATTTCTGCTTGTAATAGGTCATCCGTTCGGCGGCGGAAAGACGGGAAAGATCCGGGGAAGCTCCCCCGCTTCCGCGCCGGCGGCCCTCTTCCTTCCGGCCGGAGGCGCGCCCCTCCGCCCGAACACGCCCTTCCGCCGGGCTGCGCCCCTCCGACGGGCCGCGGCTTTCGGCCGGAGTGCGCCCTTCCCTGCCGTACGGACGGCTGTGTTCGGCGCGCGTCTTCCCGCCGTATCTGTCCCCGCTGCGCGGTTTTTCCCCGGACGCGCCGCCCCGGCCCCCGTCTCTTCCCTCATGCCGGAACCCCCGGCCGCCGGAACGCGGGCGGCGGGCTTCTCCCGGACGGGGAAAACGTTCGCCGTAGGTTTCGGCGCGTATGTTCATGCCGGCGCTTTTGTCCTCGGCGTACAGATCCTCTCCGACAATTTCAGAGGGGATCTTCTTGCCTATGTAACGTTCTATGGGTGGAAGCTCGTAGACATCCTGTTCGCTCGCAAGAGTAACGGCCCTGCCGGTTTTCCCGGCCCTGGCGGTACGGCCTATGCGGTGAACATAGTTTTCCGCCTCGGAGGGAAGATCGTAATTTACCACCCTGGCAAGTCCTTCGATATCAAGGCCCCGCGCGGCCACGTCGGTGGCGGCAAGATAACGGATCGTTCCGGCCTTTACATCCTCGATGATCTTGAGCCGCTTTGTCTGGGGCAGATCCCCGATGATAAATTCGCATTCGTAACCGTTGGCGCGAAGACGCTTCGCCACTATCTCCGTATAACGCTTGGTGTTGCAGAAAATGATCGCGCTTTCCGGCTTTTCCCGCTCCAGTATTCCAAGGAGGAGCTTCATCTTGTCTTCGGACGGGACATGGTAAAGCGACTGTTGTACCTCGTCAACGGTAACGATCTCGGGCGCAATCTCGATTTCGAAGGGCGTTTTGGTGTACTCCCAGGCAAGGTTCTTTACCCATGCGTTGAGGGTGGCGCTGAAAAGCATGGTCTGGCGGCGGTCCGCCGGGGGCACCACTTTGATGAGTTTCCGCAGATCGGGATAAAATCCCATGTCAAACATGCGATCCGCCTCGTCCAGCACCAGAAAGGCAATGTCCATGAGGTTCATGTGGCCCGATTTGTTAAGATCCAGGACACGGCCGGGGGTTCCTACGAGTATCTGGACCTTGTCCCTAAGGAGCTGCTGCTGCTGCGTATAGCCGACGCCGCCGTAAAAGCTGCCTATTTTGAAGGGAAGGTACTTCCCCAGAACTTTGGCCTCTTCCTCAACCTGAACCGCGAGTTCCCTGGTTGGGACCATGATAATGGCCTTTTTCCCCGCAAGAAGCTCTTCGGTAAGGAGCCTTTGAAAGATGACGATGAGAAACGCGGCGGTTTTCCCGGTTCCGGTCTGCGACTGGACGTACAGATCCTGGCCCCCAAAGGCGTTGGCAAGCACCTGTTCCTGAACGGGCATACAAACGGTATAATCCGCTTCCGCGATGCCTTTTTGAAGATCGGGGTGTAGGTTTAATTCACTAAATTCCATATATTTTATGATAGTTATACAGATTTTTCTTTAGAATGAATAGACCGAAAGCGCCGGGTACCAACAGGTGCCAGGCACCAATAAGTCAAGCGGGGTTTTCATGAATGACGGCGGCGGTGTTCTTCCCCTGGAACGGCTTGTAAACATAAGGGATTTGGGCGGCTTTGCCGCGGCGGACGGCCGCTTTGTGCGGCGGGGCCTTTTGTACCGGGCGGCGGAACTGTCGTCCCCTTCACAGGCGGACAGGGCCGCGCTTGAAAAATTGGCCCTCGCGGCCGTCGTGGATTTCAGGAGCGGGGAAGAGGCGGCAGAAAACCCGGACTGCGCCATAGGCACGGTAAAACTGCGGGCAAAACTTCCCATAGACGCCGGAAACATGCTTGCCCTTTCGCGGAACGGAGGGGATGTTCCCGGAGAAAGGCTCATGGAGGCCCTGTACCGCTGTCTTGCCGAAGATACACGGGAGCAGTACAGGGAATTTTTCGCCATTCTTGCCGACGGCCGGAACGCCCCCCTCCTGTTTCACTGCAGCGCGGGAAAGGACAGAACGGGTTTTGCCGCCGCCCTGCTCCTTTCGGCCCTGGGCGCCGGGCGCGAAGACGTATACCGCGATTATCTTTTTTCCGCCGTGTGCCTCGAGGGAAAATACCAGGATCTCATTGACGCGGACCCCGGGCTCAGGCCCTTTATGACGGTAAAGCGGAGTTACCTTGACGCCGCCTTTGACATCATAGACGGGAAATTCGGCGGAATAGAGCGCTATTTGAAGGATGAACTCGGGGCGGATACCGGGCGGCTGCGGGAATTGTACACCGCGCGGGGATTTTAGGCGTTTTTAAGCGGAAGTTTCTCAATAACTGAAGTTATTGAACAACTCTATTAAACAACTCTAATCTTTTCCGCCAGCGTCTTCATAAGAAGGGCAAAATCTATCGGCTTTGTAAGGTGGCCGTTCATTCCGGCGTCAAGGGCCTTCTTCACGTCTTCCTGATACGCGTTGGCCGAAAGGGCGACAATGGGAACCGAGGCGGCGTCCGCGCGGTCCATGGCGCGGATCTTCATGGCGGCGTCGTAGCCGTTCATGTGCGGCATCAGAAGATCCATGAATATGAAACAGTAGTACCCCTCAGGCGAGGCGGCGAATTTTTCAAGCGCCTCAAGGCCGTCGGCCGCCTCGTCAATCACGGCGCCTGTTTCCGCGAGCAGTTCCGTCAGGACCATGCGGTTAATTTCGATGTCCTCCACCGAAAGGATGTGCCTGCCTGAAAGATCGGGAACGGCGGGTTTGTCCTCGTCCGGCGCGGAAGCCGCCTTTTCAAGGGGAAGGGCAAGGGTGAAGACAGAGCCCTTCGCGGGGGCGCTCTTTACGGTGATGGTTCCCCCCATCATTTCCGCCAGGCCCCGGCTTATCGCAAGCCCCAATCCCATTCCGCCGTGTTTCATGCTGTTGACGCTGCCCTGTTCAAAGGCGGCAAAGAGCTTTCCCTGCTGTTCTTCCGTAATGCCTATCCCGTTGTCCGTGACAATAAACGACACATCAAAGGAAGAGGCGGTTTCCTCCGTTACGCGGACCGTAAAATCGACGCTGCCGTCTTCGGGCGTAAATTTCACCGCGTTGTCCAGCAGGTTTATAAGGATCTGTTTCAGCCTGAGTTTGTCGCCCATGACGGCGGCGCGGGGAAAATCGGCCGCGTTATTGGTAAACGTTATCCCTTTTGCCTGACAGCGCTCGCCTATAATGCTCACCACCTCGTTCATCACCCTGTCAAAAACAAAACGGGCGTTTTCGATCTTCATCTTTCCCGATTCAATATTCGACATGTCCAGTATTTCGCCCAGAACGCCAAACAGATGGTTCGACGCGGCGGAAATTTTTTCTGCGGAAGCGCGGGCCTTTTCCATTGTTTCCGCCTTTCCGGCAATCTGCGCCATGCCAATGATCGCGTTGAGCGGGGTCCTTATCTCGTGGCTCATGCTGCTGAGAAAACGGCTCTTTGCCCGGGACGCGGCCTCCGCGGCGACGGTTTTTTCCTCAAGCTCCTTCGTGCGTTCCCTTACCGTTTTCTCGAGATTCGCGTTGGAATTTTCAAGCTCCACGCCCTTTAGAAAATTGGAGACGTAGAGCCTGTAAATAAAGGCCGATATAAGAATGGTAATGCCGTTGATAATAATAAAATACGCCCGCATGTCGGTTTCAAGCAGCTTTTCCCAGGCGGATTTTCCGGACTTGTCAACAATGCCCTGCGTAAAAAACAGGACGGCAAGGGTATACACAAACGAGGCCAGTATGCTTGCGGCGCTCTGGGCCGGACGGAGAACCGGCACCATTCCAAAGAGAAGGACAAGGATGATTTGCCCGTTTATGCCCTGATGTGAAAGGATGTTAAAAGTACAAAAGCCCATCTGGATGACGGTGTATATGTACAGAAGGCTCTGCACCAGAAACACGCGGGAACGCCGGCCCCTGATTTTGTGTCTCCTTGCCATGTCAAGCAGAATCCAGTAGACGGCGCCGGTAAAAAGCGTCGCAAGCGAAAGCACGATGTAATAAATCAGCGGAATCTGCATCCCTTCTCCCCCGCCCTGGGGATAGAGGACATTGGCAACCTGAAGAACGATCTGGAGAATGACTATATAGACCGAAAAGCCCAGCATGCGGACGATGTTTGTTTCGAGGCGTTCTTCCTCGAAGCGCCCGCGGTACTCTTCCGGTATGGATAGGAATACTCTTCCGGCCCGGTTTTTTTTCATGGTATACCGGACGAAAGTATACAGAAAGGGCCGGTAATTGGCAATCACTTGGTATACACAAAAAAGGCTCCAAAACAAACGTTTCGGAGCCTTGCGCGTACTGCGTAAATCAGCGCTTCTGTCAGGTGACAACCTCCAAGAAACTGGGGATCAATTCGCCTGAGAAATAGAACAGGCCGCGGCCAAGCTGATCGGCGTCCCAAACCCGCTGCGGGCTGTCGGGATACGCGAAGTAACCGCCGCAGTAGGTTTCGATGCGGTTGCCCGAGGGCTCCCAGAAGTAAATCGTAAGACCGCGGGTAATCGCGTGCCGCGTGGGGCCGATGTCAAGCTTGAGGTGATTGACGGCGATAAG
>JAISEB010000278.1 GCA_031264395.1 Treponema sp.
GGCGCTTCACGGGCTTCCCGGTAGGCCGTTTCCACCGCCCGGCGTACCCCCATGCAGTAACCCAGCACCCGGGCCTTATACAAGCTTGTCTCTTTCATAGCCGTATCCTAATGATACACTAAGGGTATATGTCCGGGTATAGCCTTAAAGTCCGCAGGGAGGATAAGCAGAGGCTTTTTTAACCGGGGAAGACGCGGGCTTAGCCGCAAAGCGGAACTGTTTTTTTATGATCCGGGCGAAACAATTCGCTCACATGGCACGTCCTTTCATGGATAAAACTTCCAATACCGCCCTGACAATGTTCCGCGCACTCAGGCCGAATTCCTTCATCAATACTTCCGGCGGACCGGATTTACCGAAGCGGTCTTCAATCCCTACCATGCGGGAAGGAACGGGACATTCTTTTGCCAGCACTTCCAGCACGGCGCTGCCCATACCGCCCATGATCTGGTGTTCTTCGGCGGTTACCACGGCGCCGGTTTTTTTTGCGGCTTCGATAATAGTTTCCCTGTCTATGGGTTTAACCGTGTGGTTGTTTATCACCATAACGCTGATACCCTGGGTTTCCAGCGCCTTTGCCGCCGCCAGGCTTTCGTAGACCATGGCTCCGCAGGCGATAATTGCCGCGTCGCTTCCTTCTTTGCAGCAGTAGGCTTTACCTATTTCAAAGTCCGTGTCCTCGCCGGTTACCACCGGAACCTTCTCCCGGCCAAAGCGGATATACACCGGCCCTTTTGTTTTTGCGGCGGCAATAGTCGCTTTTCTGGTTTCTACTGAATCGGCGGGTACAATAACTGTCATGTTGGGGAGACAGCGCATCAAGGCAATTTCTTCAAGCGCCTGATGGGTCGCGCCGTCCGCGCCCACGGAAATTCCGCCGTGAGCGCCGCCCAGTTTTACGTTCAGGTTACTGTAGCAGACCGTTGTACGGATCTGATCCCAGGCCCGGCCCGAAAGGAACACGCCGTAGTTCGTCACAAATGGAACCTTGCCCATAAGGGACAGCCCGGCAGCCAGACCCACCTGGTTCTGCTCGGCAATACCCGCGCTGATAAACCGTTCCGGGAAACGGTCCCGGAACCAGTCCACGCGCACCGAAGCGGTAATATCCGCACCCAGGGCGACAACGGCGCTGTCAGCCTTTCCGGCCTCCACAAGCCCTTCGCCGTACCCGTCCCTGGTGGGCGCCATCTCCGGTTCTTCCAAATTACAATCAAGCGCGATAGTCCGCATGAACACTCCTTTACGAAACTGCCTTGCGGTTTTTCTTTACGTTGCCGTATATTATCCACCCCACCATAAAAACGGTGATAAGCAGGAAAACACCGGACACCGGCTCGGTTATAAAGGGGAGGAAACTCCCCTCGCTCCGCATAAGGCCCCGGCGCAAATTAAGTTCAATAACGGGCCCCAGGATAAAGCCCAGGATAATCGGCGCCAGGGGGAAACGCACACGGTTAAGGGCGAAACCCAGAAGCCCGAAGATCAGCATAACGAACACGTCGAATATCTGGTTGTTGGTACCGTACGCGCCGATGGTACAGAAAACCATTACCGCCGGCAGCAGGATATACCGGGGAATCCGTAGTAATTTTATAAAACCCCTGAGGAAAAGAAATTCCGAAAAGAGCATAACCACGTTGGCGATAATCAGGGCGGCAAAGACGGCGTAGGCAAGATTTCCGTGGTTGATAAAAAGCAGAGGGCCGGGGGTGATGCCGTGGATAACAAAACCCGCAAGAATAATCGCGGTGGTATTGTCCCCCGGTATGCCCAGCGTCATGAGGGGGATCATGGCCCCGCCGGTGGAAGCGTTGTTGGAAGTTTCGGAGGCGACAATGCCGTCAGGAATTCCGGTGCCGAATTTTTCCGGATACTTTGAAATCTTCTTTACCGCCGAATAGGCAAGGATATTACAAATGGCCGCTCCAAGTCCGGGTAATATGCCGATACCTGTTCCGATGGCGGTGGAAAGCGCGATGTTTTTAGTCTGGCCTTTCAGATCCTGAATATTGAATTTTACTTTTTTTATTTCGGTGATTTTACCGCTGTCATCGGAATCTGTTTTTTCAAAGGCGGCGGTGATAACCTGGGATACCGCAAAAAGGCCCACCAGGACGGGCAGCAGAGAGAATCCGCTGGAAAGTTCAAAAATACCAAAGGTGTAGCGGTTAAAAGCCGAGATTGGAGCGGTTCCCACCATGGCCAGGGACATGCCGATAAGACCCGAAGCAAGCCCCCGGAGTATGCTTTTCCCTGACAAACCGGAAATGAGGGTGAGGGAAAAAAGGGCGATTGAAAAATATTCAAAGGCGCCGAACTGGAGCGTTACCTTTGCCAAAACCGGCGCCACGAGAATAAGCACTACGAGGCTCAGCATGCCGCCGATAAAAGAAACGACAATCCCAAGGCTGATAGCCCTGCCTGCCTCACCCCGCTGCGCCATGGGGTGGCCGTCGAAACAGGTGGCCACCGACGCGGGCGTACCGGGTATGCGGAGCAGAATGGCGGAAATCAAACCGCCGGATGTACCGCCTATGTAAAGACCCAGAAGCAGCGCAAGCCCGTTTACAGGTTCCATCACAAAGGTGATGGGCAGAAACAGTGCGACTCCCATAGTAACGGTGATACCCGGAATCGCGCCGAAGAGTATCCCCAGCATAACGCCGCCTGAAATCAACAAAAGACACTTGACCGTTAAAACCAGTGAAAACCCGGTTAACATCATGGAAAGCATATTATCCTCCTGATATGTAACAGGCTGCTAGCCCAGCAACCCCATGGGCAGCATGACGAAAAAGACTTTTACGAATAACAGGTATGTTCCCAGGGAAACTCCCGAGGAAACACCCAGAAAAAGCGGAATGTTTCTCTTTTTCTTGGGGACCAGAAGCAGCATCAGAAAAAAGAGAAAAGGAATAGTGGTAATGATAAATCCAAGTACGGGCATGATGAACACATAGGATAAGAAAACCACCAGAACCGCCGCGAAGACCGGATAATTTCCCTTCTTCACCGGCTCCGTTTTATTATTCGCGGCAGACGCCTTTTCAGCTTTTATGCCGGAACGCAGAAGCCCCGCCGAGACGGTCATAAGGGCGCACGAGACTATCTTGGGGAAAAAATCCGCGCCGATACCGGTATTGATGGCCCGGCCAAAGACGGCGGCGTTTATCAGCATGAACATTCCAATCAGAAATAAAACAGCCCCCGCAAGAATATCGCCGTTTTTAATATACTTTGCCATGGTTTCCTCCTGTCTCCCGCCCGGCCAAGCCCGGACGGGACGATTCGGCCTGTATCACAAGACCGGGTTCTATTTAACCGCCGCTTTTAACGCGGGGCCGAAGGATTCAAAATCGCCGCTCACCTTCTTCCAGTATTCATCCGCCGCCACAGGGTCCTTGTAGTCAACTTCAATAAAATACTTGGCCATTTCTTCTTTGAACGCGGGATTATCACAGACCTTTTTCGTGGCGGCGCCGAGGGTATTCCTGATTTCATCGGGAGTATTTTTGGGCAGCGCCATAAAGAACGATTTGTTGAATACCATGTTATAGCCCTGTTCTTTTACCGTGGGAATATCAGACAGCAGGGGGTTGCGGTTTTCACTGAGCAGCCCCAGGCAGATAAAATCGCCGCTCTTGAAATAGTCCTGTGTAAGTCCGTACTGGGTATTGATCATTTCGATCTTGTGCCCCAGCAGGGCTACGGTCTTGTCGGCGTTTCCGCCCACGTCAACAATATTGATATCCACACCTGCGGATTGCCGCAGGGCGATGCCAATCAAATGGGGGTACGCGCCCGTGGCCATACCGAACTGCATTTTTTTGGAATCCGATTTTGCCTTGGCGGTAAATTCCCGCAATGTTTTAAACCCTGAGTTTTTGTGGGTGGCAAGAATGGTGGTGTTATCCGAGAGTATATTGCCCACCATCTTTAAATCAAAGAGATCGTAATCCACCATGCCCGCAAGCTTGGGCAAGAGCGATTCGGTATGGAAAAAAAGCGCCGTATAGCCGTCCGGTTTTGCGTCCACTACGTTCTTTGTCCCCACCGTTCCGGAAGCGCCGTCAATATTTACCACAACTACGGTAACTCCCAGAACTTCCGAAAGGTACCGGGCAAAAATCCTGCCGTTCTGATCCGTGTCCCCGCCCGGCTTCAGGGGTACTACAAGCTGAATAGGTTTGGAGGGAAACGCTTTCTGTGAAGCCTCTCCCATTCCGCCAGCCTTTAGGGATTGCGTCAGGACCATACCCTGCAGCAACAGTGCCGCCAGCGCAAAGGCGGAAAAAAACCCGGATTGACAACTGTGTTTTTTCATTTTCATTCTCCTCTTGACAGCCCGTCCAGTTCGGCAAGGGCTTGTTTTAGCTGCGAGCAGTCAGGGGCTTGGCCATGCCACCCGCTTTTATTTTCCATAAAGGAAACGCCCTTCCCTTTTACGGTATGGGCGATAATCACCGTAGGCTTGTTTTTACATTGAGCGGCGCGGTTAAACGAATCTTCAATCCGCGCGGGATCGTGCCCGTCAGTCTCCGTAACATTCCAGTTAAAGGCCCGGAATTTATCGGCCAGAGGATCTATGTTCATAACATCTTCAACCCTGCCGTCTATCTGAAGATTATTTTTATCAACAATGCCGCAGAGTTTATCCAGCCCGTAATGCCCGGCCGCCATTGCTGCTTCCCAGATTTGCCCTTCCTGCAATTCGCCGTCTCCCATGAGGCAGTAGGTTCTAATATCAAGGCCGTCCATCTTCGCGGCCAGGGCCATACCGGCGGCGACAGACAAACCCTGGCCCAGAGAGCCGGTGGAAACCTCAATTCCGGGCGTGTCGTACATATACGGGTGGCCCTGAAGCATGCTCCCGTATTTACGCAGGGTCATAAGTTCTTTTTCATCAAAGTAACCCAGATCGGCCAGAACAGCGTACAAAGCGGGACAGCAGTGCCCCTTGGAAAGGACAAAGCGGTCGCGTTTTTCCCAGCCGGGGTTTTTCGGATCAATGTTCATCACCTTGTTGTACAGAACCGCCAGTATATCGACGCACGAAAGAGATCCCCCGGTGTGGCCGGAACCTGCCTCGCAAAGCATTTCAAGAATTTTAACGCGAAGTTTCCCGGTTTTTTCTTTCATTTCCTTTTCGTTCAGGTTTCTGTACATGTTAATCTCCCTTAACAAGGGCCTTCATTTTCGCCCCCTCCTGATTCCAGAATTTTTGAAGGGTCTTGACTTCGTCCCCGAAACAGAAATGTTTTACCCCCAGGGCGATATAGGGCTTTGCGGCTTCCGGCGCGTCGAAAATTTCAACCCGGGGCTGCACATCGTGTTTCAGCGCGGTTTCTATCATCCGCTTTTGCGCGTCCTCAACTTCCTGTTTATGGCCGGACGTATTCCAGCCCAGGCTCATGGCGTAATCCGAAGGCCCGAACTGTACCATGTCCACTCCCGGCACGGAGCAAATACGGTCCAGGTTTTCCATGGTTTCAGCCTTTTCCACCATAAAGGCCAGCACCACCTGATCCACCATATCGCAGTGTTCCATTTGTCCAAGGTAAGGCTGAAACCCGATATAACGCCGGTTGGGATAGCCGAAGGTACCCCCCGAACTGGGCCGGTCGGATTTGACCATCCGCACCGACTCCTCCACGTCTTCCGCAGTCCGGCTGTCGGTAAACAGAATTCCCTGGAAGCCGGAGGCGATTGCCTTTTGCGCGACCCATGCCCGGTTCTGGAAATCAATCTTGATCATGCTCCCTAGGCCGTGGAGTTCCGCCGCCCGGACGATGTTTTCAAGATCGTACTGATCAAAGGGGGCGTATTCGGCTATAAACTCAATATAGTCGTAATTGCCGCTTGCCCCGGCAGCCTCGGTAAAGAAAGGCTGGGCGCTCCAAAGTCTAGTACCGATAGAAGGACGGTTCTCCGTCAAAATACGGCGAAGCAGATTTTCTTTCATGTATTATTCTCCTTTACCGCCATTGTACCTGGCGGTGAATTCATCGATTTCTTTCAGGATAATTTTGTAGGAATCGTAGACATGATCCCTCATCACCTCTTTGGCCCGGACACTGTCGCCGGATACGACGGCGTCAATTATCCGCTCATGCCAGTCGGAAGGTACGTCCGATTCCCGCCGCCTGCTGTTCATGGCCCGGCACAGAATGGTGAAAAGGTTGATGCGCTTCAGGAGGTCGGTGAAGCAGTCATACCCGGTGAACTGGGCCAGCATAATGTGAAAATCGTAATGGCTGGCCTGGCGCTTTTCCGAAGGGATACGGTCGTCCACCTTTCTGGCGTAAGAACGCAGCAGCGCCTCCTGCTCCGGCATAAGACCCCTTTCCGCCAGCAGTTCCGCGACACGGCACTCGATGGTTTCCCTAAGCATGTACTGATCGTCCAGTTTTTTCCTGGTGGGAACCATGACGTAGGACCCCCACTTGGGCTGGGACTCCACAAGGCCCTCGCTTTCCAGTTGTTTTAGGGCTTCAATCACGGGAATTACGCTGACATTGGTGAAATCCGCCATTTTTCGCCTTGAAAGCTTGGTTCCGGGGGCGTATTTCCCCGAAATGATAGCCTCATGGATGATTTTATAAGCCTTCTCCGCTTCGCTAACGTACAGTTCTTTGTCTGAATCCATACTTCCGCTCCTTCCGGCCTGATATAACTGGAATAACTGTTATAACAATTATAACACATAAAAACCGAAAAGCAAGCGAAATTTTAAAAAAACAGGCAGGATTCTTTAAAACACCCCGGTTTTGAAAGAACGGCCATTAAAAATGGGGGGTTCACAAGGCTTTGGCTGAGGCTAGCTGGTTGTCATGACCAGGATATAGGCTGCACGGCTCAAGAAGAATATGAACCACAAAGGCGCTCAAAGGCACACCAAGGACCGGATTTCCCGACTTTATCCTTACCTTCGTGTTCCTTCGTGTGCCATAGTAGTAAATTCTTAAATGCACGTTTAGCCTTGACAACCTACTAGTAGCCAGTAACAACAAATACTTTACACAACAATCTCCGGATAGAGCCGTTTGAGTTTTGTGCGGGCATCGGTCGCGGTGAACTGCCAATCTACACCCTTCTGCTTTCGGTTCCGCTGACTATGCCATGCCGACAATTCATCGTTCAGTGTCTGGATATCTCCGATGCGCCGCGCCCCAAGACACTGTGCCGCCAACGCCGATAACTCTATCCCGGCAATGTCCAGCCAACTCCCGTGTTTGGGGGTAAAATGCAGCTCCAGCTTCTGTGCAAGCCGGAACGCTTGCTCCGGCGGAAAAGCCTCATACAA
>JAISEB010000004.1 GCA_031264395.1 Treponema sp.
CCCCGCGCCACTGAACAGGGACACCACTTTCATATATACAATTTTTCCAGACGAATCAATTCTTTGCCGAGCAAAGAAGCGAATTTGACCGGCACGGCGTTTCCAATCTGCCGGTAACAAGAGTTCATTTTTCCGACAAACTCAAAATCTTCGGGAAAGGTTTGTATTGCGGCGCTTTCACGGATAGTCAGGCGGCGTTTCCCGTTGTAATGCGGGATGGCGCATACCCCTCCTTTGCCATTTCCCCGTGCGAGAATAGTAGGAGACGGCTTGTCAGGGTCTGTCTGCCGGTGTCCCGTAAAGTTTCTGAATTCAACCTTGTACGAGGAATATACATGATTTAACATATTATTTTCATTGTCCGGGTCCGGAAAATGGCCTATAGCTTCCCGGATTGAAACCCATGCTTTAGGCATTCCGTCTTTGCCATTGGTTTTTTTCGGAAACTGAAAAACCATCATGCCATCAATGTCTTTACGCTGGCCTATTATAATCACACGCTGCCTGTTTTGCGGAATTCCAAAATCAGCCATATTGCACAATTTATATGTAGTATTGTAACCCGCTTCAGAAAATTCAGCCATGATCTTTTTGATAACCTTTCCACTATCCAAGCTCAAAATGCCTTTAACATTTTCAGCGATAAAGTATTTTGGCTGTTTTTGTTTTATCACTTGATAATAATGCTTGTATAGTTTATTTCGTTCATCGTCCGCACTGCGCAGCATATTCGCCATTGAAAAACCCTGGCAGGGGAACCCCCCGACTACTACATCCGTAACGGGTAAATCGGCAATGCATATCTCTTTTATATCGGCGCATATAATATGGCTTCCAATGTTTTTCCGGTACGTTGCCGCCGCATTTTCATCAATATCATTTGCCCAGACAACTTTGTTGCCGGATGTAATCAAACCTAAATCCAGTCCGCCGGCTCCACTGAATAAAGAAAGAATTGTCATTTTCTATAACCTTCCCCTCCAAAGGGCTTGAGTTTCCAAGAGGATGTTGTTCAATAACTTCAGCTATTGAACAACTCTGTTAACTCCGGCGCGCCGGGCCATGCCGGCGTGGTTTACCTGAAATGTACCAGAACGGGCTTGATTTCGAAGGCCCTGAACTGCAGGACAAGTTCTTTTTCCGAAAACCGGAGGGGTGTGGGGTTTCCTTCGAGCATGTCCGTAAGGTACGCGGACTCGATGTTCCGGGAAAAACGCAGCGGCGCCCGTTCTTTTCCGCCGAGGCTTTCGTACAGGCGGATGACGCAGCTTTTGACCTTCCCCTTTTCTGTTTCAGGGATCTTTACGCTTTCGGCGATTATTCCACTGGCGTCAATTGAAAAGAAGGAATAATCCCCTGTTCCGCCCTTCGCGGCCCTGCCCCGAGGTTCCGGCGCGGCGGTATTACATTCCACAACGGCGCCGTCGTTAAGTTCGTACCCCGCGCGGACCACTCTGGATTCACCGAAACTTCCGGTAAAAGGCAGAATGGAATAGGTAAAGCGCTGTTCTCCCCTGTCCGCGTCTTCGTCGGGGGCGGTGGGGGAACGGAGCAGGGTAAGCCTGACGCGGCCGCCTTCCACATCGTGGCCGTATTTGCTGTCGTTAAGAAGGGCCACGCCGCCACCCGTCTCTTCCAGGGAAACCCACTTGTGGGCGCAGATTTCAAATTTTGCCCGGTCATGGGGAAGATTCTTGTGGGTGTTCCGCAGGAGATGGCCGTACTGTACTTCGCAGCGGATCTGGGCCGCGTCTATCGCCGTGTCAAAGGAGACTTTAAGAAGCCGCCGCTTTTCACGCCAGTCCACTTTGGTGATAAAATCTATCCGCTTTTCCAGCGCGTAGAAAACCGTATCCTGGGTAAGGACGGAAGCGGCGCCTATGTTGTACCGTCTGCGCAGGATGAAACAGACCGGGCCGTCGGCGGCGACTTCGGTAGACACGAGGCGGGTTTCTTCTTCAAGGTATGTGGTCCAGTCGGAATCAACGTCCCACGCCTCCCAGAGAACGGGCACGTCCCGCGCGCTTATGAAGCCGTTAAAAACCCCTCCGCCCGCTACGAGTTCCCGTTTTCCCTTTATGTCCCGCAAGGCCGATATTCTTCCCGCCCCGTCAAAAACGGCCCGGTAGAACGGGGTTTTGAGATTTTTTCCCGAATACTCAAACGGCGAAGAAAGATTCCAGCCGCCCGCATCCGCCCGGGAAGGCGGTTCCGTTCCCGAAAAACGGGCCCAGCCCATTGAAGGCAGGAAGGGAATAAAGACGGCGGTTTCCCTGCCGTCAAGATCCTTGTAGCGCTGAACAGGGAAGATCCCCTGCGCGGCAAGGGCGCGAAGCCCGGTCGATCCGCCGCTCCCCCTAATGGCGGAGGCGGAGGGAACAACGGACGATTTCAGCGCCCTGATTTTGCCCAGCCCGGCGGCCGGCACGCGTACCGGGTCCCGGCGTTCCCATGAAAGATCGTTGAATACCGTAATCCCCTCCGCACCCGGAGCCAGCTTTTGCCGCAGCGCCCCTGAAAGCTGCGAAAGTTCCGCTTCAATTGCCCTGTAGGCCGCTTCGGCTTCGGCATAGACCCGGTGTATCGATGATCCGGGGATAATGTCGTGAAACTGGCTGGTAAGGAGCAGTTTCCAGTTTTTAAGGAGCTGTTCATGGGGATAGGGAAGCCCCTGTTCCAAGGCCGCCGCCGCGGCAAGGAATTCAACATTCCGCAGGGCAAATTCCAGGCGGCGGTTATACATCTTGGTTTTTGCCTGGGTGGTGTAGGTACCCCGGTGCAGTTCCAGGTAAAGTTCGCCCCGCCATTCAGGCCAGGGTCCGCCCTTTTTGAAGAGGCTGTCGAGCGCCGCCGATACTTTCTTCCAGCCCGAACGGGGAGCCCCTTCAAGGTTTGCAAGACGCCGGGCCTCTTCCAGATCTCCCCTCGCCGTGCCGCCGCCTCCGTCACCTTCGCCTATGGATTTAACAACGGCCCCCTGCAGTTCCTTGTGCTGTACCTGGTCCCAGATTTCCCTGAGACTTTCGGGACTTACCCGGCCGTTGTAACCCTGCGACCATGAGGAAATGTAATGTGTTTTAACGCCCGTACCGTCTATGCCGCGCCAGATAAAGGTGTCGTAGGGGAAACGGGTAGTATCGTTCCAGTTGATCTTGCTTGTCACAAAATATTTTATCCTGCAGCCCGCAAGAATCTGGGGCAGCGCCGCCGCATAACCGAAGACATCGGGCAGCCAAAGGGTATCCGCCTCGGTAAAGCCCTTTTCCGATCCCAGCATTTCACGGTTAGCCGCCTTGCCGACAAGAAACTGGCGGACAAGGGATTCGCCCCCCGTCACGTTGCAGTCGGCCTCAACCCACATGCCGCCGTTGGGCTCCCAATTTCCCTTTCTAAAGGCTTCCTTTACGGAGGCAAAAATACCGGGATATTCGTTTTTAACTATTTCAAGCTGACAGGGCTGGCTCTGAATAAACACGAACTCGGGATACTCGCGGGCAAGGGCCGCCATGTTCATATAGGTCCGGGCCGCCTTGCGCTCCGTTTCCCCTATATGCCAGAGCCAGGCATGGTCAATATGGGCGTGACCTATAAGGTGTACCTCGGAAACGGTGGGTCCGTTTTTTGCCGCAAGCAGCGGGGCGATTTTTTTTGAGGCCGCCGTAGCGAGTTTTTCGATATTTTCGCCCGGCCGTTTTTCTTCGCCGCCGTCCGTGTATTCCCCGTCAAAAGGAATTTCCATAAGAGAATCATAAAGTCCTTTTAGAATACGGGCTTTTCTAAGGGAATTGTTGTCCAGGGAAAGGGCAAGCTCAAAAAGGCATTTTACATCGTAGTAAAGCGAATATACCGGTTCCAGCCGTTCAAGGAGATTTCCGCCTTCAAAGGTATTGGGATAATCGGGGATCTGCCTTCCCAGGGTAAGCATGATTGTTTTACCCTGAAAAGGATGCATCCCCGGATAGGGGTGGCCTTCGTAGGCTTCAAGGTGAAGAACATGCTCCCTGCCGTCCGCGGGAACGGCAATTTTATGATGAAAAGAATTTAAGGCGCCCGCCGGTTTTCCGTCTATAAAGACAAGGGAATCGGCGTTGGGAATGATCCGGAGAAAGAGACGGCCCTGTTTACCCGCAGCCTTTGGGCTTTTAAAACCCGCCCGGAACCAGCCGCAGTGCCAGGGCGTTCCGTACGGAAACGGGCTTTTGATTTTTTTCCATTGAGCCTTTTCGGGCGGAGCGCGGAAGGTCTTGTCCGTTTCAAAGTACTCAAAAACAAGCGGGGAAATTTCCCGGTAGCGCAGGGGCTTAAGGAATCTCAGGTATTGGGTAATGCGGTTTTCCACTTTGGGCGTCAGCATGGTTTCTCCTTTTGGCTAGTGTGATACTTTTGTGTTAAAATGACAAGAATGGCAGCGCGCACCCTTACCCGGCGCGGGAAAATACGCTATTCTTGTGGTCAATGGACATAACCTTCTATTCACTTGGGGCGGCCGAAGAAGTGACCGGTTCCAGGCATGTGCTTGAACTTGACGGGGTGAGTTACCTGATTGACTGCGGGGCCTTTCAGGGGAGCCGCGCGGAGGCGGACCGGAAGAACAGGAATTTCGGCGTTCCCTCCGGCCGCACAGAGGCGGCGATACTGACCCATGGACACCTTGATCACTGCGGCCTGCTTCCCCTCCTTGTAAAAAAGGGCTACGGCGGAAACATCTACGCCACTCCGGCGACCCGTGACATTGCCAGCCTTATCATGATGGATTCCGCCAACATACAGGCCCGTGACGCCGTGTATCTCAGGGGCCAGGCCCGGAAAAAGGGCGAAAAGTTCGACTGGACCCCCCTTTACGAAGAAAAGGACGCGATACAGGCGACGGGCCAAATCGTGGGCGTGTCTTACAACAGGCCCCTCTTTATCGGCGACGGGGTCAAGCTTGAATTTTACGACGCGGGGCATATTCTCGGTTCGGCCATGGCCTATATCACCGTTAATCGCGGCGGAAAAGAGGTGCGCGTGCTTGCATCAGGAGATCTGGGCAGAAAGGGCAAGCCCATCATCCGAGATCCCGATCTTCCGCCTCCGCCCGATTACATTATTCTTGAAAGCACCTACGGCAACCGCCGCCACGACGACACGGACAGCGCGATGGAAAAACTGGCCGTTCTTGCCAAGCGGACGGTTAGAAACAAGGGGAAAATACTGATTCCCGCTTTTGCCATAGAACGCACCCAGGAGCTGGTTTATTATTTTCATTCTCTTGTAGATGAAGGGGTTATCCCCGAAATACCCATCTATGTGGATTCCCCCATGGCGACCAACGCCACTACCATTTTCCAGGTTCATCCCGAATGTTACGATGAAGAAATCAAGGCCGCCTTTATCAAACATCACAAGAACCCTTTTGGATTTAACAGCCTGCACTTTACCACCAGTGTCGATGAGTCAAAGGCGCTGAACGATCATCCCGGCCCGCTCATCATTATTTCGGCCGACGGCATGTGCGAAGCGGGCCGCATTCAGCATCACCTGATCCATAATATAGAAGATCCCAATACCACAATTCTGACCGTCGGCTACATGGCGGAAAACACGCTGGGACGCCGCATACGCAACAAGGAAACTGATGTAAGAATACACAACCAGTGGTTCAGGCGGCGCGCCGAAGTGGAAGAGATAAACACCTTCAGCGCCCACGCCGATTATTACGAGGCGGCCGAATGGCTCAAGGCCATGGATACATCCCGGCTCAAACGGATCTTTCTTGTTCACGGTGAACCAAAAGCCCAGTCTGCCTTCCAGACATACCTTGCGGAAAACGGTTTCCCCAATGTGGAGATTGTCAAGTACGGAAGAACATACGAAATGACCTAAGGCGCAATTCCGGGGAACGGCGGGAGCCGTAACCTTTCGCCGTTATTTTTTCCCCGTTTTCACGGCCCGTTTTTTGGGCACAAGCGCCCGCGCCGCGCCCTTTTCCGCCGACGGCAAAATTGCCGCCGGTTGTTCCGGCGGAAGATTGATCCGGTAATGGGCGGCGGTCATGTTGAGCCCTTCGGCGCGGAAACCTTCCTGTATGTTTTCATGGAGTTCCGAGTAAATCGCCGAAACCCGGCTTACTTCTTTCGTATAAAAATTGATCTGGTATCTGCAGTAAAAATCATCCAGAGCAGTTTGAAGAACAAAGGGTTTGGGGCTTTTTTGCACATGGCCTGTTGCCAGCGCCGCGTCAATAAGTATGCGGTGCACCGTCTGCCAGGGGGTGTCATAGCCAAAGGTAACGGACGAGTAAAGGACAAGCCCCTCTTCATCCTCATCGGAACTTGTGTTGTAATTAATGATGCTTGAGCTTAAGATCATCAGATTGGGAAAGGTAACATACTCGTTTTTATTGGTTTTGACACGGACCACCATAAGCGACTTTTCCACCACAAAGCCGGTAGTGTCTTTGATCTGTATCCTGTCCCCCGTTTTGAAAGGCCGCATATAGGTAATAACGAGCCCCGCCATCAGATTCCCTATGGCGGAGCTGGAACCCAGGGAAATGATTACCCCCACAAAAACCGAAACCCCCTGAAAGATCCTGGAATCGGCAAGCGGAAGATACGGATACACAATGGCCACCGTAAAGGCCCAGAGCAGGAAACGCAGTATGTTAAAGGTCGGCTCCGCCCAGTCGGCGTAAAAACCCGGTATGACAAGCCTTCCCCGTGAAATTTGGAGCGAAAAAAACTTAAGCCCCCGCAAAACATACCGCGTTATAAAAACAATCATCAGAATGGTTATAAGGTTCGGTATAAAGTGGACCGCCCCAAGGGCAATATTTTTGAGGGGAATAAAAATATAGCCGAAAAGTATGGAGGCAAGATCCTTTGTGGCCGGGAAGAGGCTGAACACCAGCGGAACGGTAATAAAAAACTGAAAGGCGGTAACAATATATTTGAATATTCTAAGAAAAAACAAAAGAATATTGATAATCTGTTTGGTGTTAAGAAGTTTGTATTTTTTGAAGGTCAGCGGCTTTATTTTTTCCCCGCCCGCCTCCTGTATCTTTTTGGCAAAAAACCTGCAAAGACGCCAGAGCAGCATGACAAGCAGGATCTGCACGGCGACGATTACCAGAGCCAGGCCCAGCCTTTCGGGAAAGGTAAAAGCGCTCGCATCACGGGAAACCGCCGTCTCAATGCTGTCCGTTATTGCTTCAGGCGGAAAAGGCCGGGCCGGGCCGGGGGCCGGGGTCGGTTCCCCGGCGGGCACAGGCGGGTTTTCCAGTACAGGAGAATCCCCGGCCAAACCTTCGTCCCCGGCGGGAATTTCACTTACGGCCGGAATCTCGCCTTCGGCCGTAACGCTTTCGGAAGATTCTTGCCCCCAAAGAGAAAAGGAACAAAACAATACTGTCAGAATAAAAACAAAACAACGCATGATTTTTCCTTTTGTCCATCAAAGCTGTTCCAAAACTTCAGTTTTTGGAACAAGCTTCATCATACGTCTATCAGAAACAGCTTGCAATAGCCCCCTCAACCGCGGCAAGTTCCGGATCGATAACCGCGACAGGATCGGCTTTTTCCTGAAGGGCAAGGAAGCGTTCAGGAACCGGTATGGACTGGCCTGTAGTCTTGACGATAAGACCAGGCTCCTTGGCAGGATGCCTGGTCGCGAGCACCACCGTATGAACCTGGCCGCTGTAGGCGCGGGACGCGGCGAACTGTTCCGCGGCCGCAAAAGCCACCGCGGTATGCGAATCAAGGAAAACGCCGTATTTTTTCCACACCTTCTCCATGACCGCGAGGGTGGTTTTATCGTTTATTGCCGCGGGATACACCATGTTCCGCATTACCGCCGGGGCTTCCTCGTAAAAGGAAACCATGCGCGCATAGTTTGAAGGATTTGTCACATCCAGAGCGGGCGAACAGGTGTGGATCAGCCGGTTAACCGTGAATTTTTCACCCTGGATAAGGCCGCCGAACGCGTTGTTGGCGTTCATGGCGGCAATGAAACCGTTAACCGGCATGCCGAATTTCCAGGCGTAAAGGCCGGCAATAAGATTGCCGAAATTCCCGGAAGGCACGCTGAAAACCAGTTCCCCCTGAACAATTTCCTTGATCCGCGTAAACGCGTAAAGATAATAGAAACTCTGCGGCAAAAGCCGTCCGGGATTAATGGCGTTCGCGCTGGTTATGCCGTAGCGTTCCGAAAAATCCCTGTCGTTGATCGTCTCGTTAATCAGCCGCTGGCAGTCGTCAAAGGTTCCCCTGATCTGTATGGGGATGATATTTCCCCCTCTGGGCACAAAACTTTCCGGATCAAGCCCCCGTATGGGGCCGGACGGGTAAAGAATCACGCAGACAATGCCCTCACGGCCGGCAAAGGCGCGGGCTATGCTTACCCCTGTGTCTCCCCGCGCCGCGGAAATGATCATCGCCCGGCCGGAATTTTTAAGCAGTTCCTCCATCACCGCGGCAAGAAAGGAGATGCCGAAGTCCTTGAAGACCCCGGTGGGCCCGTTGTACAGGTTAAGCAGGGAAATTTCGCCGTCAAGCTGCCGGAGTTCAGGCTCAAACCGGAAAGCGCTCTCGGCGACCCGCGACGCCGAAAAGGGATTAAGTTCACCCTGCAGCAACGCGGGAGCCAGTGTGCCCGCCAGTTCGGGAAAGGCGGTTTCCGAATCCATGTACAGAAAAAACTGCCGCAGATCCGGAATCATGGCCGGAACATAAAGTCCTCCCTCCGGGGGCAGACAATGGAGAACCGCCTCCTTAAACGACACCAAAGGCTCATTCGCCTGTGTGGATCTAAACTGCATAACGCCTCTTTTTAATTTTCGGAACCTGAAGCCTCCCGACTCTATTTGTAACTGACCAGTTCATTCGCCGCTTTCCTGGCGGATGCAGCGCTTACCGCATCGGCTCCGGCCTGTACCCTTCCCACCCGGACCAAAATAACGGCGCTGTGTCCCGAAGGAAGCCCCACGTCGCCTTTGAGATTCTGGTTAAGGGCATCTATGGGGCCGGTATAAAGACGGGAACCGTAACCCAGCGCCTGGGCCGCAAGGTAGATATTCTCCGCCGCAAGGGCGCAGTCCAGAAATTCCCGCTGGCCGCCCGCCGTGGAAATAACGATAAGGACATTCCCCTCTACAATGTTCGAAACAATGCGTTTTGCCAGCGCCTGGTTTCTCACCACCGTAAAATGCCAAGGCTGCCGGTTGGAGGCGCTGGGCGCCCGGACTCCCGCCTGAAGGATTTGATCCAGATCGGAACGGCTTATGTCCCCGGCGGTGAAATTCCGCGCCGCGTAGTGGTTAACAATAGCCTTAAGACCGGGATTTTCCTGGCTGAAAGCGGGAAACACGAAAAAAAACATCATACATATACCCAAGAATTTTTTCATCGCTGCCTCCATATCGTATATTTTATCTATAGTATAACGAATTTATACAATGAGAGGGAAGCCGGAATGGATAAACGGCGGGCCGTTCCCGCGGCGCGGATTTCATTTAACGGTTTCAAATGTACGTTTTTGCATACACAATCGATTGATTTTGGACCCGGAGCATGGTATACTTACTTTCAATGAATAAAGTTCTTAGAGAAAAAATAATGGAAGCATTTACGTCCGTGCTTCCGATCACCATCATTGTCCTTATCGCCAGCGTTATTTTGGTACCCATGCCGGCCGGAACCATATTAATGTTCCTTACCGGGGCGGGCCTTCTGGTAGTCGGGATGGGGTTCTTTACGCTGGGAGCCGACATGGCCATGATGCCCATGGGAGAAGGCATAGGCGTTGAACTAACCCGGTCTTCAAATCTTTTTATCGCCCTCTTTGTCAGCTTCGTCATGGGGGTTATTATCACCGTTGCGGAACCGGATCTTCAGGTTCTTGCCCAGCAGGTTCCTTCGGTTCCCAGCCTTACCCTTATCTTCACCGTCGCCTGCGGTGTGGGTTTATTTCTGGTAATAGCGGTGCTCCGTATCTTCTTTGCCATACGGCTTTCGGTTCTGTTGATTATTTTTTACCTGGGGATTTTTATTCTTGCCAAATTTACTCCCGCCAATTTCGTTCCCGTCGCCTTTGATTCGGGCGGGGTTACCACGGGCCCAATAACGGTTCCTTTCATTCTTTCCATGGGCGTCGGCGTCGCCTCCATACGCGGCGACAAAAGTTCCCAGGAAGACAGCTTCGGCCTTGTCGCCCTGTGCAGCATAGGACCCATTCTGGCGGTCTTCCTGCTGGGAATCTTTTACAATCCTTCGGGAGCCCAGGTGGCGGGCGTGGAAGTTTCCCATGTGTCCACTTCCCGCGATGTGGTCGAGGCTTTCGCCTTTGAGCTTCCCCATTTCGCGAAAGATGTATCCCTTGCCATGGGAGCCATCATCATATTCTTCTTCATCTTCCAGGTTGCCTCCCGCCGGTATAAACGGCACCAGCTGGGCCGTATTTTCATAGGGTTTATTTACACCTTTATCGGGCTGGTGGTGTTCCTTACCGGGGTAGACGTCGGCTTTATTCCCGTGGGCCAGCTTCTGGGTTCCATGCTGTCCGCTTCTCCCTTCAAGTGGATCCTTGTGCCTCTGGGACTGGTCATCGGCTACTTCATAGTCGCCGCCGAACCCGCTGTTCATGTGCTTAACAAACAGGTAGAAGAGATCACCTCGGGGGCCATACCACAAAAGATGATGAACAAGGGCCTTTCCATCGGCATGGCCATAGCGCTGGCGATAACCATGTTCCGCATCCTTACCGGGCTTCCCATCATGTGGATACTCGTACCGGGCTACGCGTTTGCCATTATCCTGACCTTTTTTGTGCCGCCCATTTTTACCGGCATTGCCTTTGACTCAGGCGGCGTCTGTTCCGGTCCCATGACAAGCACCTTCCTCCTCCCCCTTGCCATGGGCACCTGCGAAGGTGTAAAGGGCGATCTCATGACCGATGCGTTCGGCATCGTGGCAATGGTAGCCATGACGCCGCTTATCATCATACAGCTCATGGGCCTGCTCTATGTATTCAAGACCAAAAAGGCGGAATTGGCCGTCGTACCGGCGGAAGCCGAGGGTATTGCCGAAGCGGGCGAGATTACAGTATTTGAGGATCCTTCCAATGAATAAGAAAAAACCGCTGGATGCGCTGTTCGCCAGGCTGGCTTCAAAATTCATACAGAACCGGCCCTCCCGGCCCGTACAGCCGGGGCTTCCTTCAAAGCCCGCCCTGCCCACGCTCAAACTTATTTTTTTCATCGTGGACTGGAGCAAGGTTCAGGCCATTTCCGACGTCTTTACAGAAGAAAAAGTCCGGTTTCATTTCATCAGCAAAGGCCGGGGAACGGCAAGTTCGGATATTCTTGATCTTCTGGGAATAGGGTCAAGCGAAAAAGCGGTTATCCTCTGCCTGGAACAGGCGGTTATGGCGCCTGTCCTGCTTAAAGAAGTGCGAAAAAAACTTGGTTTCCACAATCCGGGCGTTGGAATCGCCTTTACCGTGCCTCTTTCGGGGATCAACAACCCCATACTCAGGGTTTTTAAGGAAAGCATTTATAAAAATGAAAAAATAACGGCGGAAGACGAAACTGAAAACGCGGAAAATGCGGAAAACACGGAAAAACAACCGCCGGCGCAGGCACAGATGGAAATGGAAAAGGAGACAGTAATGGGCGAAATCAGATACGATCTTATCATTGCGATCATAAATCACGGCTATACCGATGAATTTATGACCACGGCAAGAAAGGCGGGGGCATCAGGCGGTACGGTAATAAGCGCGCGGGGACTTGCCCACGAAGGTCCGGTAAAATTCTTTGGTATTTCCGTTCAGGATGAAAAAGAAATTGTCATTATTCTTACCAACCGGGAAAGGAAAATAGCCATTATGCAGGAGGTAAGCAGCGCCCACGGCATCGCCTCCGGGGCCGAAGGGATCATCTTCTCCCTGCCGGTAGACACCGTAATGGGCCTGAATTTTGAATAGCGGCGTTTGTAAAACGCGATTATCCGGATTCCGGCTTTACTTTGCCGGGGAAATTGGTATATTGTTTAGATATAGGAGTCGTACATGAAAAATATAGTCGTATTCATGCTGATAGCTTTTTCCCTTGCGCTGGTTGTGGTATCCTGCGCGACCCAGCCCGAACCTGCGCCCGCACCGCAGCCGGTTCAGGAATCGCCGCCGCCTCCCCCTCCTCCCCCGCCGCCGCCGCCCGCTCCGGAGCCGGAACCGGCCTTTGAGGCAGTGTATGAACAGCATGCCACGGCTCTGATCCTTGACGGTGCAAAATCCTATGCCGTTGTCAGGACCGACACTCTTTCAAGGATAACCAGGGCCAATTACGGGGCCAACAACGGGTATTTCTTCCCCATCATCATGCTTGCCTCCCGTGAAACGGTAACCGATCCCGATCTGATCAAGCCGGGAATGAATTTGACCATCCCCGATCTTCAGAAAAACCTTGATGATCCGGGAGCCAGACTGCGGATTAAAGATTTCCTCAATGAAATCGCCGACGTTTACAACCGGAAGGGCAGGACCGAAACAAGGGACAGGCTAAGAGCACTGGCCTCATCGCTATAAACAGACAAAACAGGGAAAACACCATGGCGCGCCGCGTTTTTTTTACTTCCGAGTCTGTCGGGGAAGGACACCCCGACAAACTTTGCGATCAGGTCTCCGATGCGATTCTGGACGCCTGCCTCAAGGATGATCCGCAAAGCCGTGTTGCCTGCGAAACATTCGCCTCCACGTCCCTTGTACTTATAGGGGGGGAGATAACCACCAGTACCTTTGTAGATTTTCAGGATGTGGTCCGCAGGGTAGTCGGAGACATAGGCTACACGGACCCCGCTTACGGGCTTGATTTTCAGTCCATGGCGGTTCTGGATATGATACACAGCCAGTCCCCCGACATAAGCCAGGGCGTTTCCGGCGCGGGTCTTGATGAATACAAGGGAAAACAGGGCGCGGGGGATCAGGGCATGATGTTCGGCTTCGCCTGTGACGAAACGGCGGAACTCATGCCTCTTCCCATAATTCTGGCTCACAAGATCCTTATGCGGGCCGCGGAACTGCGGAAAAAGAAAACCATACCGTGGCTCAGGCCGGACGCCAAAAGCCAGGTAACGGTGGAATACGAAGACCGGAAGCCGGTGCGTATTGACGCGGTAGTGGTATCCCACCAGCATGACGACGGGATCTCCTATAACGAGATACGGGATACCGTTATACGCGAAATTATCAGGCCTGTTCTGGAGCCGGCCGGTCTTCTTGACGAAAAAACCAAATACTTCATCAATCCAACCGGCCGTTTTGTGGTAGGGGGGCCTTTCGGCGATACCGGCCTTACGGGGCGGAAAATTATCGTGGATACCTATGGCGGCATGGGACGCCACGGAGGCGGGGCTTTTTCCGGCAAGGACCCCACCAAGGTGGACAGGTCCGCCGCCTATATGGCCCGTTACGCGGCCAAAAACATAGTCGCCGCCGGCCTTGCCAAACGCTGCGAACTGGAGCTTGCCTACGCCATAGGCGTTCCCTTCCCGGTTTCGGTCATGGTGGACACCTTCGGCACTTCGGCTGTTCCCGAAGACCGTATAGAGGGAGCGGTGTCCAGGGTGTTTGACCTTTCCCCCGCCGGAATCATTGAAACACTGAATCTCAGGCGCCCCATCTATCAAAGAACGGCCTCATACGGCCACTTTGGAAGGGAAGAATTTCCCTGGGAAAAAACCGACAAGATTGAAGAACTCAAACGGGCGGCAGGTTAAGGACAGGCGCGCCGGGCGGCCGCCGTTAGCCCCGCGCATATCATGAATGTCTCCGATCTTTACCTTTCCATCCGCGAAAATGCCGAAGCCTCGTTTTCACGTTCCGGCGGGCCGGGCGGGCAAAATGTCAACAAGGTTAACACAAAAGTAACGCTCCGTATTTCCGTAACGTCCCTGGCGGGACTTTCCGAAGCGGAGACAGCCCGCCTCCGGGAGCTTTTGGGAAACCGGATCACCTCGGACGATGAAATCATCGTTGTATCAAGCGAAGAGCGTTCGCGCCGCGTCAACCTTGAACGGGCCTATGTCCGGCTGGAGGCCCTGATTGCCGGTTCGGCCCGGCTTCCCAAACGGCGGCGGCCGGTAAAACCCTCCCGGGCGGCGCGCGAAGAACGGCTTGCCTCCAAACGGCTCAACAGCCTGAAAAAAGCCCGCCGCCGCCTGAAACCCGAAGACTGAGCCTCCGCGCGGCAAGTGATGCCGCCCTGTTTTGCGGGTGGTATTCTGAATTCAAAACAACCACAGACGGCACGGACCAACACGGACAAAACATATATTTGAAACTAAAAAAGTCCGTTCTGTCCGTTGTCACACAAGACTATAGCGTATATACTCAATTACATTACAGGGGAAACAATGAAAATTGTAAAAACCGTTTTCCTGTTGGCGGCGCTTGTTGTTATGGGCGCGTGCGCAGGCAGCCCGAAATTCTCCGATCTTCTGGGGAAAGAATGGCGGCTGATCGAAATCAGGACCGGATCTTCAAGTATCGTCTTTGACCGGAGCAGGCTCGCCTCCGAAGGTTTTGG
>JAISEB010000113.1 GCA_031264395.1 Treponema sp.
TGGTACTCAAAGTGCATGGTGTCATACCGGGACCATCTGCCGCCCCAGATAAAGCCCTGTTCCTCGAAGGCCCGGATTACCTCTCCCGGCGGATTCTGCCGCTTTTCGGAGGGAACGGAACGCCAGTCAACCCCCTTGGCCGCGGTCCACCGCCAGTAGGTTTCCATGCCCGCCTGGGCCTTCATCAGTAAATCCACCGCCACCCCGTAGGAGTGAAAGCTGCGGGTTTCCGTACCCGCCACGTTCCGCCAGTTCCAGCCGGTAATGCTCGCCAGGTTATTAAGCCAGTCCGGTATTTCCGGGCCGTCTTTCGCCAACGCCTGAATACGCGCCTCTACCCGGCCCAGGGGCGCGGCGATGTCCTGGTGTACCTGCACAGACCGGCCCAAAAAATCTATCCATTTTTGGCGTGAATAGGCTTCCGTTCTGTTCCGGGTCTGCCAGAGGGTTTCAAAAAACGGAGAACGTACCGCGCCGGGGTTTCCGAAGGAGCGGTATGCCCGGTAAGCGCCGAGAGACTCTCTCCGGGAAATGATTTGATTCGCCGCGTCTTGCCAGGGGCTTACCTCATCAGGGCTGACGGGAGGTTCCGGGGCGTACCGGTACAGGAACTGGGGGCGGAACTCTCCGGGTCGGCCCGCGTCCTCCTGGGGGAGGAACCTGCCCTGGGCATAGTACCAGGGGACCCCGTCCATTTCCAGAGTCCAATCCCCGTCCCGGAAGACCGCCGGGCCGAAACGCCCGTTATAGGCCGCCGCGAACAGCTTTACCATATCCTCCGCCTGGTCTCCCCCGGCGGCCCGGCGCAGCCCCAGTTCCGTAAGCACGGCCTCCGCCCAGGCCCCGGCCATTTCCTCGATGTCTTTCGCTTTTACCCGCCGGGCAAGCGGGAAGCCCCCGCCGGGAAGGAACCGCGCCCCCCGGATGATCCTCTCAAAGACCCCGTTCAAATCTTCCGCCGGACTTGATCCCATCGGACTTACGTCCACCGGATTCGAATCCGAGTCTTCCCGACTGATCCAGAAGGGGACGACCCTGCCGTCCATAAAGTCGATCCGGGCAAGGAAGTCCTCAAGGGGCGCGGCGATACGGCCCTCCGCAAAGGACGCCCCTACAAAAAAGGTCTCGTAGCCGAGCAGATCGGGCAGGGGCTTTTTGCCGTGTATGTCAAACAGCTCGCCTCCGGTTGTCCGGGCGATGGTCCGGGCAATCCGCCGGGCATCGCCGTCTTTCGCGGAATAGATGACCAGATTGGGCCCTGCCCGTTCATCAGGTATCACCGCGGCGTCCTGCCGCGACAGCACGCAGCCTGCCAGGATGAGGATCACGGTGAAAAAGGAACAGAACCGCGATATGTTCAATGTATCTTCCTTAAAAAAACATAAAAACATATAGAAATAAACACATAGAAGAATCGCAGGTTACCGGCGCCAAACCCGTTACCGCCAGGGCGGCTGCGGCTTTAAAGAAATCAGGTTAAATTCAAGGCTGTCAGGCACTGAATTTGAAAGTGTGGAGGGTGAGGGGTGGAGGGAAATCCACCTTCCACCCTTCACCCTTTTTCTTACCCTCTTTCTTCCGTCCGTGTCCGTCCGTGTAGTCCGTGGTTATTTCAAACTGAGAATTCCTGGCTACCCCCCTCTCCCCCAGGGCAACAGCATTTACTTTCAGGTAAAGGAAGAACAGGGCTCCTGAGAATCTGAACATTCTGAGGAAGATAGCGCCGGGCAGATTACGGGCGGCCGGTGTTCCTGGCCGGCGGTTAAGCACCAAACGGAAGATATTTAAAGCTTCGGTCAACCCCGATTTCCTGTATTCCGTCTTGTTTGGAAAGTAAATGCTTTCGCCCTGCGGTATCGTTTAGGCAGGGCGCCGGCCTTTACAAAAACAGTTCCCTTATGACAACTTTTTCCGCCGCTTCCTCTATGGCTTTTCTTCCGGGCGCTTCCCCGCCGCCCGAACCGAGTTTCGCGAGGGCGAAGGCGGTCCCCAGCCGGGCAGTGCGTTCAAGGGGGTTTTCGGGATTCCCGCCGTCCCGCCGTTCCAGCAGGGCGGCGGCGATGCCCGCGGCCATGGCGTCCCCTGCGCCCACGGTGCCTGACACGCAGTCCGCCTTTCCCGCCGCGTGGAGGATGCAGTCCCCTTCCGCGAAAAGGGCGCCGTCCTGCCCCATGGAAACGGCCGCAAGAAGCACGCCCCGGCGGCGCAGATCCAGCGCCGCTTCCGCGATTTCTTCCAGACTTGAGAATTCCCGCCCGGCCCAGCGCGAAAGTTCGTCTTTGTTGGGTTTGACGCAATGGGGAAGCGTGTCCGAAAGCAGGGCTTCCCGGAGCGCCTGGCCGTCGGCGTCCAGAATGACAAAACAGCCTCTGTTTTTGAAACGGCGCGCGAGGTTTTTGTAGAGGTCCGGGGGACAGAGCGGCGGCAGGCTTCCCGAAAGGACGGCCATGACGGTTCCCGGAGGAAGATCCTCCCCGGCAAGTTTTTCAAGACGCCGTATGTCTTCCGCCTCCGGGGAGGGGCCGGGGAGGTTGATGTCCGTGGTGCCTTCCCCGTCCACCACCTTGATGTTGGTGCGGGTATCTCCGGGGAGCCTTATGAAAAGATCCCCGGTTTCCGTGCGCCTGAAATGGTCCTCAAAAATCGCCTGATTGTTCCGGCCCAGAAAACCCGCCGCCTGAGTCCGTATCCCCCAGGACGAAAGGCAGGCGCTTACGTTGATTCCCTTGCCCCCGGCGCTCAGGCGCACCGAAGAGGCCCGGTGCACTTCACCGGGGACGAACTTTTCAACCCGTATGGTCTGATCTATGGCGGGGTTTGGGGTTACCGTGAGCACAGGCGCACCGTTCCCGTTGTACGCCGCGGGGATCATTCTTCCCTGGGCTTGGCGAAAAACTGCATTATCTGGACAAAGTAGTAGATATTTTTATAGGTGCCTGTCATGCGCTGGCCGAGGGGAATTTCCGACGCCCCTTCCAGCTCCTTCCAGTTCATAATCAGTTCATGGCGGCTCTTCTGGTAATCTTCAATGAGTCCCTTGAGATTTTTTCCCACGGTAATAAGAAACTGCGCCGCCCTGATAATGAACCCTTCCGCTTCCTCGTTCGCGCTTTTGAGGATCACCGTAACATAGCGGGCCTGGCTCTTGTCGCGGTCCGCCTTGACAATGGCGGCCTTGAGGCGTCCGCCTTTTTCGCCGTCGTCCGAAAAGGTGTCGTCAAAGGCGACAAGCTCGTCGGAAATTCCCATGATGCTGTGAAAACTTTCGGACATTTGCTGGGCAAGCGCCGGGGCGGTCCACTGGCCCCGGACAAGAAGTATGTCGCACAGTTCCCGTATGTTCTTTTTGACATGATCCATAAGAAAGGCCCTGAGGTAGTTGAGGGCGCGGGCATACACGAAGCCGTCGAAATTTTTTTTCGTGTAAAGCGCGCTGTTTTTTTCGTTGTAATATTTCATCCTGTCCACATCCGCGTCCGCGAAGACGGTTTTGGCAAGGACATCTATCTGGGCGTTTTGCCTGACGTTGATTATTTTATCAATCGCCCCCTTCGCCTCATTGCGCCGGCCTTCGAGGTATGCCTCGGCAATGTGCTCGTCGGAAAGCCGGGGCTTGTACTGCCAGGAAGGGTTCCCGTCAATGTGGCGTATCATCAGTTCCAGCATGCCGGATTTCCGTATCTCCCGCAGCTGTCCCAGAACACGGTTCCACTGGTCTATCGCCACCACGTCGACGCCGTTCTTGTAGATTTTAAGAACCCTGAACGCGTTTTTCCAGTCCTGATCGGGATCTACGGCGAAAGAGACGTCAAGAAAGTCCTTGAGATCTTCCGATAAATATTCCCCCCGTACCGGGGAGAATTTCGGCTGATAGGTAAAATTGCGTTCGGTAATATTCGCGTCGAATTTTTTCAGCACAAAAAAGAAGTCGAACGCGCTGAACGCGCCGAACGCGAGAATGAGGTTGTAGCAGCGGTCTATGGCGGCGCAGCGTTCGCTGTCGAAGGCGGCGGAAAAGGCGGCAAGATCCTGCTTGACGCGGGCGGCAAGCGCCTTGATCTGGATGGTTTTGGCGTCCGCTTCTATTGTTTCGGCGTCGGTGCGCCGCCGTATTTCAAGGAGGTTCTTGTCCAGAAAGGCCTCTGCCGTTACCTGTTTTAACTGCGCCGATTTGGCGGCGTTCTGCATGAGGATCTGCGCGGGGGAAATGATCTTGTACACCTCGAAAAAAAATTTCCCGAAGCTGCCGTCCATTTCCTGTGATTTGATCCGGTAATAACGCGCGAAGCGGTTGCCGGAAAGATCTTTGGCAAGCTGTTTGACAAGTTTTTTTTTGCCCGCTTCGGGATCGTCGTTTACGCCGAAGAGTGAAAACAGTTTGTCAAGAAACCCGGCCATGGCTTACTTTTTCCGGGAAACCGCGGTTGCCGCCGACGAAAGGCGGGCGTCGATGTCCCCAAGAATCCCCCGCGCGCTTCGTCCCTTTTCAAGGGCGTCGGCGTAATTGCCGCCGGCAAGGCTCACTTCGGCCTGATCCGCCGTCCGCCGCGCCGTCTCGAAATCCTGGTCTACGGCGTTAAAATCGACCTGCAGATTGCCCGCCCGTTTGGCGGCCCTGATGGAACTTTCGGTTCCGGAAACGGAGTCTTTAAGGCCGGCGACAAGATTCGCGGCGTCTTCCCCGGCTCTTTCCGCCCCGGTTCTGCCGTCGGCGATGGCCTTTTCGGCGGCGCTTGCCGCCTCGGCGGCAAAGGTTTTCGCGGCGTCGTAGCGCCTGGCTTCCGCCTCGGTCCGCATGCGGTTAAGGGCGTCCCTGGCCCTGGCAAGGGTTCCCGCCGCGTAGGTAACCGCGTCGGGATCGTTTTCCGCCCTGGTAACCGCGGAGGCGGCCGCGTCCATTTCTTCCGTGGGAGGCTTCGCGCAGGCCGCCGCGAAAAACACGGCGAAGATCACAAAAAGAACCGCCGCGGCTTTCGCGGCGCGTTTTACCGGTAATGATTTCATATTTTCTCCTTCACTACTATATTATATTTCGGATAAAAAAACACCCCGCCAAAGAGTTTGGGGGAAAGACTTTTGGATGCCCGTAAATACGCCGAAAAGTTAAAGGATGTCCGCCTTCATTACCCCGAAAAAATACCTTCTGATTCTCCTTATCGCCTTTGCCTCGGCGGCCCTGTCGGCGTTTCTTCTGGAATACGTTCTAAGGGGGCCCAGGCTCGGTTTTTACTACGATTTTCTTGCCGGCCGCCGCCCTGCCGCCGTCCTTCCCCGTGAAATACTGCTCATCGATACGGGAGACATTACGGAAAGCGGGATGGTAGTCTCCGTTCTGGACGCTCTTATCGAATTTGACGCGGAGAGCCTTGTGCTTGAAGTTCCGGTACTGGGATTTTCTTCCATAAAGAATGGGGACGAAGACCAGATGCGCCGGCGTCTTGACGAGGAATTCATCTTGCTTGGAAGAAATATCCGCAATCTTTTTGAGGCGATACGGACGGGCTCCGTTTCTCCCCGGGACGCGGACCGTTATGTCGGGGAACTTGTGGGCCTTGCCGAACGGGGAAAGGAACGGCTTGGCGCGGCCCTTATAGACAGGGATACCTCTTCGGTTCAGCTTGAAAAGGAGGCCGAAGCCTTCGGGGCCCTTTTCCGCTCGGGCGATCTCCGCCCCCGACCCGACAGGGACGGCGTGCTGCGGCGCGTGGTTCCCGTGTTCCCCGACGGCGCGGAGCACGCCGTATACGCCGCCCTCAAAAAAAAGCGGAATCCCCCTTCCGGCGCGTATTTTTCCGGTTTTCCCCCGGGAAATTCCGGCCTTGAATACACCGAATACGGCCCCGTGCTTGCCGGGCGGAACGGGAACGCCGAAATGATCATTCCTTTGGACCGTGACGGGGCCGTGCTCATTGAACAATGCGCCGGTTACAGGCGTATGCCCCTTTCGGCCTTTACCCTCTACCGGGACGCGGACCGGGCCCTGCGGGGTCTTTTGGGTGAAGCCGAGGGGCTCGGGATCTATTCGGCCCTTCCACCTGAAAACGCCCCCCTGTACCTCTACGATTACAGCGAGGCGCTCCGGGAGGACATGCTCGCCTATCCGTCGGCGGAAACAAGGGAGGCCTGGAAGGCGTCGCGGGCCGGGTACGCGAGGAGCCTTGAGGATTTTTTTTCGGGCCCTTCCGAAGCGGCTCTGGTCGGCGGCTATGAGGAACTTATCGCCACAGAAGATCTTGACGAAGGGGGAATCTCCCGGCTTGCGGATCTTCGTGATGAATTGATAGGGGCTTTTCAAAGACTGCGGGACGCCCACAGTACGTTTGCCGCGTTTCGGATGGACATGGAGAGGGAACTTGAATCGTCCCTGTGCATCATGGGAAACGATCCGGAACCTTCGGCCCGGCTTGCCTCGGCGCTCATAACCGGCCGCTGCGCCGTTCCCGGCAGGAGGGTACACGTTCTTTTCTGGTCCCTCTTCGCGGCGTTTCTTGCCATAGCCGGGGCGTCGCGGCTTCGTCAGGGGGTATGCCTTGCGGCGGCCCCCGTTCTGGGCGTCCTTCTGGCCTTTGTCTTTTCATGGTACTTCGTGTTTTCAGGTTACTGGATAGATCCCCTTCTTCCCGCCGCGCCGGCCTTTGCCGGGATTCTGGTTTTCTGGGCCGGTTCCCTTGTTGTGACCGTCCGGGGCGCGTCTTCCTTCAGGCGGGCCTACGGAAACGCCGCCGGAAAGCCCTGGCTGAAACAGCTGATACGAAGGGGCCGGCCCCTGCCTCGGGAACGCATACGCGCCCGGGCGGCGGTAATGGCCGTAAAGGATCCCGCGCTGCTTGCCACGGAGGATAGGGGCGATCCGGCCGGAGTCGCCGTTTTGCAGGAACAGTTCCGGGAGGAAGCGTCCTCGGTTCTGAAGAAGTCGGGCGCGGTGATTCTGGGGTATGAAAGGGACATGGTTATTGCCTGTTTTGGCTCTCCCCTGGAACGCGTCTGCCTTGAAGGGCTAAAGGGTGAAAGCCCCTATTCCGACGATCCGGGCGCCGGAAACGGACATCCTGCCGTCAAGGCGGCGGGTTTTGTCACGGAACTGTTCCGCCTGAACCCCGGCCTTTTCTGGCGTTTGGGCATAGACTATGGGGAATGTCTTTTCTTCTGGTCCGCCGTGCCCGGTTACACCGCCTGCGGCAGCCCCGTTGTCCGTTCGCGCGTTCTTGCCGGGCTCACGGGGCGGTACCGTTCCAGCGTCCTCATTACCGAGCCTGTGAGGGAACTCCTCAGCGTTCCCGTACGAAAACTCCATTCT
>JAISEB010000144.1 GCA_031264395.1 Treponema sp.
CGTTGTTTTTGTCCAAAGCTCGTCAAGCTCGTCATATTCTTTATCAGTCATATCTGCCATTATATCATAACACGGCGGGGGAGAAAATCAACCTTCCCAGCCCCCACTTGGGGGGTAGCCCCAGACCAACGGGCTGGGGCGGAGAGCTTTGGTTACAGCGGCATCCTGCCGCAGCCCGGCCCCACTTGGGGGGTAGCGGAAGCCCGGAGGGCTGAAGCGTAGGGGGGCCGGGCGACAGCGGCGGCTGTATGCCGACGGCGGTGGGGAAACAGGCCCCCCTTTTAGCCTGACATGAGAGCGCGTTTTTCCCGTACCGCTTCAAGCCTTTGCTCCAGGGCCCCTGCCCGGCCGCCTGCTATAAGGGCCCTGAGCTCGCCAAGGCTTTTTTCAAACTGGTCTATGCGGGAAAGCAGGGGGGAAGCGTTTTCGAGGAAGAGCTCGGTCCACATGGGGGCGTTAAGCATGGCGATGCGGGTAAGGTCCTCAAAGCTCCCGCCGCCGAAACTGGTTATGTCCGTGTCGGCTTCGCAGTCGATGAGGGAAGCGGCTATGACGTGGCAGAGCTGGCTGGTAAAGGCAATCTTGCGGTCATGGGCGGCCGCGCTTGTCTCGGTAATTTTCCCGAAGCCCATGCGGTGAATGAGGCTCTTTACAAACGCGATGTTTTCGGCCCTGTTCCGCTTGAGGGGGGTGAGTATGTAGTTCTTTCCCCGGAAATCGCAGCGTCCGGCGTTGGCGTAGCCGCCTTGCTCAGAGCCCGCCATGGGATGGCCGGGTATAAAGTCGAGGTCCTCCCGCAGCGTCTCTTCCATGGCCGCGCAGATGGCTGCCTTGACCCCGGCAATGTCGGTGATGAGGGCCCCCTTCTTAAAAGAAGCCATTCGCTCTTTCATGAAGGAAAGCAGGGTTGAAGGGTTAAGGCACAGGTACACAAGGTCGGCGCGTTCAAGCAGGGCTTCCGGGGTAACAAAGCCCTCGTCAATAACCCCGCCGGCGCGGGCGGCCTCAAGGACATGAGGGTCCGTATCACAGGCAAGGAGCTTTCCCTCTCCCGCCGCGCCGCATTTCCGCAGCGCCCCCGCTATGGCGCCGCCCATGAGACCAAGCCCCACAACGCCGATGACACATGTTTCAACAGGCTTCACGCCGGCTCCTCCCCGGCGCGCTCCAGGGCTTCCCCCTTATGCAGGGTCAACTTGATAGCGCGGAAAAGTTCCGTATCGGTTATTTCAACAATCTTGCCCTGCGCCCATTCAGCAATTTTATCAGCGTGGGGCTTTCCCGGTACTGTTGCTTCCTGATAAACCGCCTTCGGGATCAATGCTTCGTCATAGAGTTTTTCAAGCAATTGAAGCTGACCGCATACCGCCAGGGCAAAGAGTGGCGCGGAATCACAGACAATAATCATAAAACGCCGATGCTTAGAAGCTCCCGATCCAAATCTTCGGGGTCATAGTTGATAACCGGAATATCCTGAACAGCAAGGAGCGCGGTAAAATCATACAGACACATCCCGCAGAATTCCGCCGCCTGCCCAAGGGTCAACTTGCCCTCCTGGTACATCTTCGCGGCGTATTCTTTCCGCATAGAGGAAACAATCTCATTTACAGACATATTCAAAGAGAGTAGCAAATCATCGGAAAATGTTATGGCTGCCTGCTGCATAAGAAACTCCTGCAAAATACAAGCGGAAATTGTTCAATAATTGAAGTTATTGAACAACTCTAATCTGAATTTATCATGTTTTAACCCGGTTTACAAGGCAAGTTGAAAATTCTGGAAGTTCGAGTCTTCTTCCGGGCAATTTTTTCCTTTCCGGTATATAAACTGTTCCCCAAGGGCAAAAATATGAAAACGCCTTCCGGGGCAAAGATCGTACATATGATGCGCAAAGACGCCGGGATCTTCGCTGTTGCTCGGCATCATGTCGTAATGGGAAGGAATGGCCAGATCCGCGCCGAGGACACGCGAAAGTTTAACCGCCTCAAGAGCGCTCATGTTTCCTATGATGCCGGCCGCCGTGCGTTCCCAGTCGCCGCCGTTAATGGGAAGTATGACAACGTCTATGGGACGGAGCTTCATGAGGGTCTCCACAAGCCTTGGCGTAACATAGGTGTCGCCCGAATGGTACACCGAAATTCCCCCTCCCCGTATGACATAGCCCAGACACTCGTAATCCCCGTTTTCGCCCGCGTAGTCAGGATGGGCCGCGGCGACAGGAAAAACGGTGACGCCGCCGCCGGGCGAAAATTCCCCGCCTTCGCGCGCGCCTGTAACGCTTCCGGCGGGTATGCCCCCGGCGGTAAGGACGCCCCGGTGGGGAGAAGGCACAATGAAGCGCGCGCGCGGATTCGCCTGTGCCGCGGGAAGAAGCGTCTCCATGTTGAGGTGATCCCGGTGTTTGTGGGTACAAAAAAAATAATCCAGACGGCTGATTCCGGAAGGCGGAAAAGGTTCACGGTAACGGCGTTTGGACAGCCCCTCTTTGTCCTTGATGTCGTTGAGGATCACGTCAATATATATGACGGCGTTGCCCAGGTTTATGACAAAACCGTGCTGCCCCATGAACCAGAACAGCGCCTCTTTGTCTTCCGTCCGCGAAGCGCGTATTTCTTCAAGAAGGGCGTCCCCCTTTTTGTACCACCTGTCTTCCGCCATGCGAAGTCTCCTTTTTATCCCGCGTTTTTCCGTTCAGGGACAGTGCAACGATACCCGTTTTTGTGTTTTTTTGCCATGGGGAAGTCCGATAGTCATAAAATCTTGACTTTTCGGCGGACGCGTCATACACTTAGGAATTATGAACATCAAAACAGTTCTAACTGCGGATACCATTAATCTTCACCTGAAAGGGACAACGAAGGAAACCATTATCAACGAGCTGCTTGACATGCTTGTGGCGGCAAAAAGAATACAGGACAGGGAAGCGGCCTACGCCGCGGTAATGGACAGGGAACAGAAAATGTCCACGGGAATGAAGCACGGCATCGCCATTCCCCACGGCAAAAGCCCTACCATCCATGATCTTGTGGCCTGTATAGGGATCTCCGAAAAACCGGTAGATTTTGACTCACTGGATCACGAGCCCTGCCGCATTTTCATCATGACCCTTTCACCGGTGGAAAAAACCGGCCCTCACCTGCAGTTTTTGGCGGAAATAAGCCTTCTTTTCAAAAGTTCGGAAAAACGGCAGGAAATCCTCAACGCCGCCTCACCCGAAGCGATACTGCACATCCTGGCGGAATAAGCCCCCGGCAAGGCTCCGGGGCGGCAAGCTGCGCCGTTTGAAAACCACAGGCTGAAAAGTCTCCGCCCTTCACGGACGGGAGAGCTCTTTTTTTCGCCCCGGCGTGTTTTTCCGCACCGGCGGAAAACGCCGGCGGAAGGCTCCGCCGGACACCGTTTCCGCTATTGCGTCAGTTCACTTATGGCCTGGGCGGCAAGGCGCTGGATGGCGCCGGTCCAGGCGGTGGAGTTTTGAACCAGGAAAAGTACCGGCCTGCCAAGGGACTTTTTGGTTTGGCCCAGAGCCGGAATGACTTCCCGGACCAGGGATTCGTCATCCCTGGTAAGGCTGCCGGACTGGCGGCGCTGGTGCAGATCCGCCACGTAGGAGGCAAGGAGGCGGGCCGCGTCTTCGGTTCCCAGCGTCCCCAGCGTCCGCACCGTGTCCAGCTTTTCCTGCATGTCCATGCCGCGTTTGTAGGAATTGTCCAGCTGGGGATAAACGGCCGCGTCGTCTATGCCGTAGCGGCGTATCATGCTGATGGACAGCTTCCGCATCTGCGACAGTTCATTGCGCTGGTGCACGTCGTTCGTGGAAACCTTCCAGCCTTCCGTAAGGGCGGAAAGGGCCGCCTTTGCCTTGGACGGCTCGGGCGCCTGGGAGCGCTCCTCGGTACGAAGCGCCAGGTGTTTTACCTCGTAGCTGTAGCCGGGGCTGCTGATAACCTGGATCAGGGGCTCCGTCGGATCGTCAAGGATACGGGGAAGGGAAATGGAAGCCTGGTTTTTGATCCGTTCGCTGTACCAGCCGGTAGAAGCGAAGAAGACGGGAAGATACCCCGAAGGCTCCCCGTAATTTTCAAGGGAGATGACGGCCCCGTAGGCTATCCGCTCGCTCTGGATCTGGACGTTCCTGTCCTGGGGGGGCCGGGAATTGAGATCCGCAAGGAGCTGTACCACTTGGGGAAGGTAGAGTTCAGCCTTGATCTTCCCAAGCGCGATAAGGGCCTCCGATCTGGCAAGCGCGTAGTCCTGGCTTCCCTGAAAACCCTGAACCACGAGCCAGAGGCTGGGAGCCGTTTCCGCAAGCCGGGCGTCTCCCAGCGCCCTGGCAAGCAGGATGGCCGTGCGATCGGCGGTATTCAGCTCGTTCTTGTCTTTTATGTCGGGATACACCTTTACCAGCTGATCGAGCGCACGGGCAAATAGTTCCGTCGATCCCGAAGGGTTGGAATCCGCCACCTGCTGGAGCACTACCAGCCGCCCTTCGACGGTATCGGCGCCGTTGTAAAGATCGTTCCACATGGTCATTTCGTCGGACTGGGCAAAAAGAGCCGCGGCGGCGAAAAGGACCGCAATGATCGTTATATACCGTTTCATACGATATATTTTATGCTATAGTAAGGAACACTTGCAATAGATTTCTGAAGCGATTCCGGAATTGGCTGTTTTGAAGCCGTTCGTTCTATTAAAAAAGGGAGAAAACATGCGTGTAGAGGGCCGGTACATATATGATGAAGAGGGAAGGACCCTGATCCTGCGGGGCTGTAATCTGGGGGGAAGTTCCAAACAGCCCGCCGGAAAACCCGGCGCGGGGCTGCTGCCCGAATCCCTTGAAAATCCCGCCGAAGCGTCGTTCACGGGACGGCCCTTTCCCCTTGAAGAGGCGGAAGACCATTTTGAACGGCTTGCGCGCCGGGGTTTTACCTTTCTGCGCCTTGTGGTGACCTGGGAGGCGCTGGAACACGCCGGGCCGGGAATCTACGACGAGGCGTATCTGGCCTATCTGCGGAAACTGCTCCTTGCCGCCGGGGCAAAGGGGATAGGCGTCTTTATTGATCCGCATCAGGACGCCTGGAGCCGCTGGACCGGAGGAGACGGAGCCCCGGCGTGGACCCTTGAAAAATTCGGCATGGACACGGAAAAACTGGACCGTACCGGGGCGGCGCTTACCTGGCAGCACGGCGCGCGCGGGCGGATGGTATGGCCCTCCAATTACAACCGTTACGCCGCGGCAACCCTTTTTACCCTGTTCTTCGGGGGAAACACCTACGCGCCCGCCGCCGTCATTGAGGGGAAAAACGCCCAAGACTGGCTTCAGGAGCGTTACATCGCCGCGTGGCGGCACTGTTACAGGCGGCTCAAAAACTGCGCCGCCATCGCGGGCTGGGGGGTAATGAACGAGCCCCATCAGGGCTTTATAGGCCACACCGACGCGGGAAAATCCGAAAATCCGGTGATGCCCATGGGCGCCATGCCCAGCCCCTTCGACACCATGCTTGCCGCGTCCGGCCAGAGCGTGAAGGTTCCGGTACGGCCGGGCGGCCATGAAATCTTCAACCCGGAAGGAATACCCCTTTTCAGGGACGGCTTTTCCTGCCCTTGGGAAGAAGAGGGAGTCTGGACACGGAAGGACGGCGGAAGGCTGCTGCGGAAAGATCACTTTGCCTTCTACAAAGGGCGCCCGGCGAATTTTACCGAAGATTTCCTTAAACCCTTCATGATCCGCTTTATCGAAACCATGAAGGAACCGAATCCGTCCGCCCTGTTTTTTGTCGAAGGACTGTCCTCCGGGGTTCATCCCGAATGGGGGCCTGAAGATCCGCCCAATGTGGTCAACGCCTTTCACCATTACGACGGCTTCACCCTGTACGCCAAAACCTTCATCCCCTGGTTCAACCTGAGAACCGAAAAATTCGGCGTGGTTCTGGGCAGGAAGAAGACGGCCGCGTATTTTTCCCGGACGCTCGAAAAGAGCGTGGAATGGACAAGGGAACACATGGGGGACATGCCGCGCCTTCTTGGGGAATTCGGCCTTCCCTTTGATCTGAACGGGGGAAAGGCGTTCAAAACCGGGGACTACCGCCTCCACGAGGACGCGCTGTCCCTCTACTACGACGGGGTGGACGCGAACCTGCTTCACTCCGCCATCTGGAACTACACCGCCGACAACACCAACGAAACAGGGGACAACTGGAACGGCGAGGATCTGTCGGTTTTTTCGGAAGGGAAGACCCGCGCGGAGGACGGCTGGGTAAGGCCCTACCCCATGGCGACGGCGGGCCTTCCTGTCCGCTTCGGCTGGAACAGGAAAAAACGGATCTTTGTTTTCCGTTTCATCGCCGCCGCCGGAATTCCTTCCCCTACGGAAATTTTCCTTCCCGGCCGGTACTTCGGGGAAGCGCCCGGCATACGGATACGGAAAGACGGCGGCGAGCCGCGTTTTGAATACAGGCCTGAGGAACAGCGTCTTTTTATCTGGAACGGCGGCCGCCCGGGAGAAACGGAAGTTACCGTAACGGCGAAAGCCTGAAGAAACGGGGATGCTCCGGTTTCGGGGGCGGAGGGGCCTCGGCGGTTTCCGCTTCCTCCTTGCGGCGCAGCGCGTCAAGAACGGCGGCGGTAAAGGCGCCGTCCAATGCCCGCCGGTATTCAAGCACGCGGTGAATATAGTCAAGGGTGTTTTTAGGCGTTCCCACGCTGCTCACCCGGTGCATGCCCGCGTTGTACATGGCAAGCGCGGCTATTTCCGTTCCGCCGGAATTAAGGCACATGCGCAGGTGGCTCATGGCATAATAGGCGCTGACGCCGGGCCTGAAAAAATCGTCGGGCTTGATATTGGGAAAGGATCTGTCGTTAAGCTGAAAAAGCCCCCTGTCTATGCTGGCGTTGCGGTTTGTCCGGTTAACGGCGGCGGGGTTGTAACGGCTTTCTTCCCGGCACAGGGCAAAAGCCAGGACAGGCGGAATGTCGAATTCAACGGCGTTGGCGAGGATTACGAAGGCTATTTCCCGGGAACCTGTGACGGCGGCAAAATAGTCCACCACCATGCCTCTGGTTTCCAGGTTACGGTATAGCGCGGCGGCAAGATCCTCCGTCCGCGTTCCGGCTTCCGCTTCCGCCGCCGTGTCTTCCTCGCGGGGAAGATCCTCCCCCGAAGCCGGGGAAGCGGCCTTGCCGGGGCCCGGCCAGTTCCTTATACCGTCCACGGCGGCGCAGAGGACCAGCGAAAACAGCGCGCCGAAAAAAAACGGCGCGTATTCCACATTTTTTAAATTGCCGCTTTCCATGCTAATGTTACACCCCCTGTTCCATCGCGCGTACCCGTATGATCCCTTCTACACCCATAAGCCGCTTCAATGTATAGTCCGGGATGCGCTGTTCAATATCGATGATGTTATAAGCATAATCGTCCCGGTGGTGGTTTATCAAATCAAGGATGTTGTTGTTTTCTTCCGCCAGAATGGTGGTGATCTGCCCCACCATATTGGGGATGTTGCGGTTTACCACCAAAAGCCTGAAGGGGGAATGCTGATCCAGCCTGCAGCGGGGAAAATTCACCGAATTTTTGACGGCCCCGGATTCAAGGTAGTCCATGAGCTGGCGGACGGCCATGGCCGCGCAGTTGTCCTCGGCCTCGGGGGTGGAAGCCCCCAAATGGGGAATGCAGAGGGCGCCTGGAGAGGCGAGCAGTTCCGCCGAAGGAAAATCCGTGACATAGGCGGAAAGTTTCCCGGCCTTCAGGGCTTCTATGATGTCCGCCTCGTTTACAAGCCCTCCGCGGGCAAGGTTGACAATACGGGCGCCTTTCTTCATGAAACGGATCTTTTCCGCGTCAATGAGCCCCCTTGTCGTGTCGCTGAGGGGAACATGAAGGGTAACATAATCGGACTTCGCAAGAAGCCCCTCCAGGGTATCGGCGCGGGCCACCTGCCGGGAAAGGTTCCACGCGGCGTCCACGGAGATATAAGGATCGTAGCCAATGACATCCATGCCAAGGGAAATGGCGTCGTTGGCCGCCATGACGCCTATGGCGCCAAGCCCCACGACGCCCAGGGTTTTTCCCTTGAGTTCAGGCCCCTCAAAACGGGACTTTTCCTTTTCGACAAGTTCTGGCACCTCGTCGGCGCGTCCGGCTATTTCTTTTCCCCAGTTAATTCCCCCCAGAATATTCCGGGATGAAATAAGAAGGGCGGCTATTACCATCTCCTTTACCGCGTTCGCGTTTCCGCCGGGGGTGTTGAAGACCGCTATGCCCCTTGCGCTGCATTTTTCAACGGGGATGTTGTTGTAGCCCGCCCCGGCCCTGGCTATGGCCAGCACCGATTCGGGAATTTCCAGAGCGTGAAGATCGGCGCTCCGCACCAGAATGGCGTCGGGGTTGGGAATCCCGCTTGCCACTTCATAACGGTCACGGGGAAAAAGTTCCAGCCCCGCCGGGGAAATTTTGTTCATTGTCTGTATACGAAACATAAGAAGCTCCCTTGTAATAGAGTTGTTCAACAACTTCAGTTATTGAACAACTTCCGCTTAAAAATGCAGGCCGGCCTTAAGACCGCGCCTTTTCCTCAAATTTTTTCATGAAGGCGGCAAGCGCGCCGACGCCTTCGAGCGGCATGGCGTTGTAGATGCTGGCCCGCATGCCCCCGACAAGCCTGTGCCCGGCAAGGTTTACAAGGCCTTCCCCGGCAGCCTCCGCGACAAAACGCTTTTCAAGCGCGCCCCGTTTTTCGGGATCTTCTTCTACGGGCACAAAGGGAATGTTCATGAGGCTGCGGAAAGGCTTTTCCACCGGGGAACGGAAGAAGCTGGAATGATCCAGATATGAATAGAGGAGATCCGCCTTTTCCCGGTTCCGCCTTGCCGCCGCGGAAACGCCGCCTGAATCCTTAAGCCATTGCAATACAAGCCCTATGATATAGATGCCATAACAGGGAGGGGTGTTGTACATGGAACCTTCGGCGGCGTGTACATCGTAGCGGAGCATGGCCGGAACCCATTCCGGCGCGCGGCCTATAAGATCCTCCCGTATGATCACCACGGTGGTTCCCGCGGGGCCAAGGTTCTTCTGGGCTCCCGCGTAGAGAATGCCGAATTTTGAAACGTCAAGCGGCTCCGAAAGGATGCAGCTTGATATGTCGGCCACAAGGGGAACCCCTCCGGTTTCCGGAAGGCCGGCCCATTTGGTTCCCACAATGGTATTGTTAAGGGTGATGTGGTAATAGGCGTCGTCCGGGGCGGGGGCCGGGGCGGAGGGAATATAGGTGTAGGCCCTGTCTTTGGAACTTGCCGCCGTGACCACTTCGGCATATTTGGCCGCCTCGGCGGCCGCCTTTTTGGCCCAAATCCCGGTTTCAACATAAAGGGCCCGCTTCCCCGCGCCGGGTTGCGCGTCCGGCTGCGCGTTCGCCGCCAGATTGAGGGGAACCATGGCAAACTGGAGCGAGGCTCCGCCCTGAAGAAAGAGCACCCGGTAGCCGCCGGGGATCTCCATGAGTTCCCGGAGGAGCGCTTCGGCCTTTTCGATGATGGGCCTGAAATCCCCGGACCGGTGGCTCATTTCCATTACCGACTGGCCCGTCCCGTTCGCGTCGGTCATCTCGGCGGCGGCCCGCTCAAGCACGGGAAGGGGAAGCGCGGAAGGCCCCGGAGAAAAATTGTACACTCGCATAAAAACCTCCTCATATTCAGGCGGCGGAATTGCCGTCGCCATTTAATGAAACATTAGAGTTGTTCAATATTGAAGTTATTGAACAAGCTCCCTTAACAGCCGGAAGGGGGCAGCTTGACGGCAAGCGCCCGCAATTCGTCGGCCAGATACACATTGCGCACGGTAATATCCGGGGGAAGGGCAAGGGCGGCGGGGGCAAAATTGATAATGCCCCTGATCCCGGCGGCGGCGAGTTTTCCGGCCGCGTCCCGGGCCGCCCCGGCGGGAACGCAGAGAAGGGCCATTTCTATGCCGAAACGGGATATAACCTCCCCCATCTTGTAGGCCGGGTACAGGGGCACGGAAGATTTAAGGATCTCCACGCGGTTCACGTTGGTATCGAAACCCGCAGCAAGCTCAAATTCCTCCATGCCGCCCGGCCCCGGGGCAAAAGGACGATCCAGATAGGCCGAACCCAGCCGTCCAAGACCCACGACACAGAAACGCCTGACCCGGTCCAGCCCCAGCGCCTTCCTGATGGCCGGAATGAGAAACTGCGGATTATAACCGCCCGGCGTTCCGGCCGCCTCCCCGCCGTTTCCCAGCCAGGAGATGTCTTTCCGTATCGTGTCCCGGTGCCAGCCTGTCAATTCTTCTACCATGGCGGACGTAACAAGGCCGGAACCTTCGTCCCTGTTTTTCTCGAGAAGCCTCAAAAGGTACAAAAGCCGTTCTTTCGCCGGTTCCGGAATGTGATTCATTTACCAAACATCGGCCAATAGCCGCACCTCTCTGTGAATTTTTTCACAGTCAATATAAAAAAAAACGGCGGATATGTCAAGGGCCTTGTATATTACAAAATATTGCCATACTATAAGCCCCATAATCCAAAAGGAACGAAAAAGGAGAATTCCGATGCTGACCTTTCTTGAGTTACAGCGTAACTTAAAAAAGGAGAGTGCTTCCATGCCGGCGGTAAAAGCCGCGCTGCTTGGGGACACGGCCACCCAGTTTTTGGCGGCCACCCTCAGGGGAACGGCTGTGGAACGGGGATTCCGCCTTGAGCTGTTCGAAGCCGAATTTAACCAGATTGAACGGCAGATAATGGACCCGGAGTCGGAATTTCACGCCTTTGGGGCGGATTACGCGGTGATTTTTCAGTCTACGCACAAACTGCTCTGCCATTACGATAAACTGGCCCCGGAAAAACAGGCGGCTCTTGCGGATGAACGCATCGATTTTATCCGCCTGCTCTGTACTTCCTTTCCGGGCAGGATCATCTACTGCAATTACCCTGAAATTGACGACACCGTGTTCGGCGGTTTTGCCTGCAAGATCGAGAATTCCTTTGTCTGGCAGACGCGCAAACTCAACTATGAACTGATGAAACTGGCCCGCGACAGCGCCGGCCTGTTTATCTGCGACCTCGCGGCCCTGCAGAATAAGCTTGGCCGGGACGCCATGTTTGACGCGTCAATCTACACCGCCAGTGAAATGATCCTTTCCCTGGACAGCGTCCCATGGGTGGCGTCCCGGATCATGGATGTGATATGCGCCGCGCAGGGACAAATCAAAAAGTGCCTTATCCTCGATCTGGACAACACCCTTTGGGGCGGCGTCATAGGGGATGACGGCATCGAAAACATACAGCTGGGCCACGATCTTGGCATAGGCAAAGTCTTCGCGGAATTTCAGGGCTGGATAAGAAAACTGAAAAACAGGGGGATCATTCTGGCGGTCTGTTCCAAAAACAACGAAAATACCGCGAAGGAGCCCTTTGAAAAGCACCCTGAGATGGTGTTAAAACTGGAAGACATTTCGGTTTTTATGGCGAACTGGGACAACAAGGCGGATAATATAAGGCGCATACAGTCCATCCTCAATATAGGCTTTGACTCCATGGTTTTTCTGGACGATAATCCTGTGGAGCGGGCCATGGTCCGGGAAAACATTCCGGGAATAACGGTTCCCGAACTTCCGGCGGACCCGGCCGATTATCTGGAATACCTGTACGGCCTTAACCTTTTCGAGACCGTCTCCGTTTCCGCCGAAGACGCCGAACGTACCAGGCAGTACCGGGCCGAAGCCCGGCGGGTGTCGGCGCAGACAGCCTTCGCCGATGAAGGCGAATTCCTCATGAGCCTTGAGATGGTGTCGGAAACAAAGGATTTTGACGCCTTTAACATCCCTCGGGCGGCCCAGCTTTCACAGCGCAGCAATCAATTCAACCTCCGTACAATCCGCTATACCGAGGCGGACGCGGCCCGGCTTGCCGCCGACAGCCGCTACAAAAACTGGTGCTTTACGCTGCGGGACAAATTCGGCGACAACGGCCTCATCTGCGTGATCATCCTGGAAAAACAGGACGCACAGACCCTGTTCATTGACACATGGCTGATGAGCTGCCGGGTATTGAAACGGGGAATGGAACAGTTCACCCTGAACACCATAGCCGCGTGGGCGCGGGAAGCGGGTTTCAAAAGGCTTATCGGCGAGTATATTCCCACCGCAAAAAACAAAATGGTGGAATCCCATTATCCCGGCCTTGGTTTTGAACCGCTGCCCTGTGAGGGACGCATCCTGTACACGCTCGATGTCGGCGCGTACAAACCAAAAAAATGTTTTATAGCCGGGGCGCGGCAAAACGAATAGCAATATTTAAGGAGGACGAATCATGGAAAGAGGGGAAATACTGTCCCAGGTACAGGACATTTTCCGCGATCAGCTGGATGACGGGGATGTGACGCTGCGGGACGAGACTACCGCCGCGGATGTGGACGGCTGGGACTCCCTGATGCATCTGCAGCTTATTGTGGCTATCGAGAATCATTTCAAAGTCAAATTCAGTTCCAAAGAGATCATGTCTTGGAAAAATGTCGGTGAAATGATAGACTGTCTGCAAAACAGGAACGCCTAAGGAGCCCGTTTATCGCGGTTTTTACGGCGCAAAGCGGCGCAAAAACCTGCATGTAACAGGCTCCTGGAAATTACCGCGGAGCATATGGGTATGGAATATCCGTTTAGGGAAAATGATGTCTTCGAAGCGGCGTTTACCGTTTCGGGGAAAATTCACGAGGGTTTCATCGGGCTCTTTGGGGACAAAAATCCCATGCACACGGACCCTGCCTTTGCCTCGGGCAGGGGCTATAAGGGGATCATCATGCACGGGAATATCCTCAACGGCTTTTTGTCGTATTTTATCGGCGAGCTTCTTCCTGTAAAAAACGTGATCATTCACAGTCAGGAAATAAACTACCGGAAGCCGGTGTACCTTGACGACAAGCTTACCTTAAAGGCGCGTATAAGCGAAATTCATGAAAGCGTTAACGTGGTAACGTTTAAATACAGTTTTGTCAAAGAGAACGGCGAAACGGCGGCCAGCGGATCAATTCAGACGGGGATACTCGCATGAACGCGCCCCGTTTCTTCACTCTGCCGAACCGGCTGCGGATTCCTTCTGTAGGATACGGCACATGGCAGATACCCCCCGGGGAAGAAACCGCCGGGGCTGTGAGCCGCGCGCTTGCCGCGGGTTTCAGGCACATCGACACCGCCGCCGCCTACGGAAACGACTTCAGCGCCGCGGAGGCGGTTAACAGGAGCGGCATCGAAAGGGGCGATGTTTTTGTTTCCGGCAAATTGTGGATCAACAGACGCGGTTATGACAACGCGGTAAAGGCCCTTAAACAGACCCTTAAACGTTTCAGGATGGATTATATAGATCTCTTTCTTGTTCACTGGCCGGCGGCTCCTTCGGTGTACGACGACTGGAAAGAATTAAACAACGATACATGGCGGGCGTTCGAAACCCTTTACAGGGACGGGCTTGTCAAGTCCATAGGGGTAAGTAATTTCACCCCTTTTTATCTTCGGCCCCTCATGGAAAAGGCCCAGGTTATCCCCATGGTCAACCAGATAGAATACCATCCCGGGCATATGCAGGAAGAAACGGTCGCGTTCTGCGGCGGCAACGCCATTTTGGTTGAGGCCTGGAGTCCCCTTGGACAGGGCAAGGCGCTTGCGAAAAGGGAACTCGCGGATATTGCGGAAAAATACGGACGATCCGCCGCACAGATATGCATACGGTGGTGTCTGCAGAACGGCGTTCTTCCCATTCCAAAATCGGTGCATCCCCAAAGGATACAGGAAAACATATCGGTATTTGATTTTGAAATTTCACGGGAAGACATGGATGTTATCAACACACTGCCCGATTTTGGCGCCTCGGGAAACAACCCCGATAATTTCGAAGCGGCGCTAAGGGAAGCCCAAAAAGCTCTCCCGGGAGTTCCCCTATGACGCGTGAAGATCTGCAAAATATCCGGGAATTGCGAAAAGACATTTTCCTTGCGGCTTATTCCTCCGGCGGCAGCCATGCCCACCTTGCGTCGTCTTTTTCCATCGTCGAAATACTGTACGTCCTTTACATGAAAGGAATATTAAAATACCGGAGCGGGGAGCCCCTGTGGAAGGACAGGGACATTCTTGTCATAAGCAAGGGGCACGCCAGCCTCGCAACCTACGCCATCCTTGCCATGGCCGGTTTTTTTGACCGGGAAGAACTCTTTACTTTCTGCGGCGGAAAAACCCGGCTGGGAGGAGAGCCGAGCATGCTGCTCGTACCCGGCGTGGAATCTTCTTCTACAGGATCGCTGGGGCACGGCCTTTCCTTCGGCGCGGGCGCGGCTCTGGCAAACAAAATGGACAAGAGCGGTTCGAAGGTATACGTTATTATCGGAGACGGCGAATGCGAGGAAGGGACAATCTGGGAAGCGGCCATGTCGGCGGCCCGTCACAGGCTGGATAACCTTACGGCCATTCTCGACAACAACCGTATCCAGAAAATGGGGTCCGTTGTGGACGCCACGGGCATTGATTCATGGGAAAGCCGCTGGCGCGCCTTTGGCTGGCATATCATCAGGGCCGACGGCCACGACACGGACAGCCTGGCCGGCGCTTTTGGCGATCCCGGCGAAGAAGGAAAGCCCCGGCTTGTCATTGCCGATACGGTAAAAGGCAAGGGCGTGTCCATTATGGAAAACAACCCGGACTGGCATTTTAAAATGCCCAACAAAAGGGAACTAAAAACGGTGATACAGGAATTGGGTATTACCGGGGAGGAACTTCTCAATTGCAGAAAGCATACCTCTTGGCACTAAACGAACTTGCCGAACAGGACCCCAATGTGGTTTCCCTTATTGCCGACAGCGGGACCGGCTATGACGAACTGTTCAGAAGGGATTTCCCCAATCAGTTTTTTGACTTCGGCATCGCGGAAGAACACATGGTCGCCGCTGCCGCCGGCATGGCTTCACGGGGAAAAATTCCCTTCGTGTTCACCGCCGGCGCTTTTCTGGCCTACCGTTCGTTCGAATTTATCCGGGACGATCTGTGCATACAAAAGCAAAACGTAAAAATCGCCGGTATGGGCAGCGGGCTGTCCTGGTCTACGCTGGGAGCCACGCATCATACAACCGAGGACATCAGCGTACTGCGGGCGCTGCCGGATCTTGTTATCTTTTCCCCCGCCACGCCCATGGAAGCGGGGAACGCGGTACGCGCCGCGTATGCCGTGAAGGGTCCGGTCTACATAAGGCTGGGAATGGGCGGCGAACAGGAGCTTTACGGCGAACCATGTCAATTAAGGCCGGGAAAAGCCGTAACGCTGAAAACAGGAGGGGACATTACGATCTTCACAACGGGAAGCATTGCCGCCGAGGTAATGGACGCGGCGGAAAGGCTCGCGGAACGCCGCATCGGCGCGCGTGTTGTCAATGTTCACACCATAAAGCCCATGGACAGGGACGCGGTGCTCAGGGCCGCCGCGGAAACGCGGATGCTTTTTTCGGTGGAGGAACACAATGTTTCAGGCGGACTGGGCGGCATCATCGCGGAAATACTGGCGGACGAAGGCGCGCCTGTAAGGCTCAGGCGCATAGGGCTTCCGGATTCCTTTGCAAGAGGCTACGGGAGCATAGGGGAACTGCGGCGCATAAACGGCCTTGACTCAGGCGGCATCACGGACGCCGTCCTTGAAAGCCTGGGAGCCTTGTGATCATGGCCCTTAATTCCCCCGGATTTCTGCTGTTCCTTGCCGCGGTATTTTTTCTGTACTATTTTCCGCTCAGGGAAAAAACAGGGGCGCAGAACATCCTCCTGCTCCTTGCAAGCTATGTCTTCTACGGAATGGCCGACTGGAAGATGCTCCCCCTTCTCGCGGGAGCGACGGCGGCATTCTGGGGACTTGGCCTTGCGGTGGGAAAAACAACCGCGGAAAAACCCCGCGCCGCGTCGATCCTGTGTTTTCTGGGCGTATGCATGGGGGCGGGAATACTCCTCTATTTCAAATACCTCAACTTCTTTACCGGCTCTTTTACCGCCCTTTTCCGTTCATTCGGATTCCGGGTCAACGAAAAAATATTCAACATCGCCGTGCCGGCGGGGGTGAGTTTTTTCACCTTCAGGCTGATAAGCTACATAACTGAAATCTACCGGCAAAAAATGAAACCCGAAAAAGACGCGGCGGTCTTCGCCGTCTACGTCGCCTTTTTCCCGGCCATGATGGCGGGCCCCATAGACCGTCCGGGCGCCTTTATCCCCCAGCTTAAAAACGGGCGGCCTTTCCGGTACGGCCTTGCCGCCGACGGATGCAGGCAGATCCTGTGGGGCGCGTTCAAAAAAATAGTCATTGCCGACAGCCTTGCCGCGGCGGTTGACCAGGCATGGGACGCATTTCCCCCGTTAAGCGGAATCTATATTTTTATCGCCATCTTCGTGTACGCAATGCAGATTTACACCGATTTTTCAGGCTATTCCGATATGGCTATTGGAGCCGGAAAACTTCTGGGATTCAGGATTACGGCGAATTTCAAATACCCTTTTTACAGCAGAAACATCGCGGAATTCTGGAGAAACTGGCATATTTCCCTGACCTCCTGGCTTACCGATTATGTGTTTATGCCGCTCAGCGTCGCGTTCAGAAACGGGGGCAAGGCC
>JAISEB010000210.1 GCA_031264395.1 Treponema sp.
GCGTGCGCCCGCGCCACCTGTATGGTTTTGGCGGTCGCCACGGGCATGGCCTCGGCATTGACCCCTATGGAGCGCACCGCGGCCGCCATGTACTCGGTGGCGATGGCCCCCATGTTGGAAAGGAGCACCTTCACCCGGCTGTTCCCCGCGACGGGAACCTTCTCGCCCGTCTTGAGGTTGTCGATGCGCAGATCAAAACCGCCGCCGCTCTTTTTCTCGCTGACGAATTTCCAGCCGTTGTCGTAGCGTTCCCCCTCAATGGCGGACTTCTTTGCGCGGTAGCCGTCAATGATGTCAAGAAAAGCCTCCACCCGCGTATCGACGCCGGCGTCGGCGGAATGGGAATCGAGTTCCAGCACAAGGAAAGGCTTCTGCCCCATCATCCATTTAATGTAATGAAGAATAAAGGAATCAGGCGCGCATGAAAAATTGGTGATGTAGGTAACGTAGATGTTCTCCTCGTTTTTGAGGAACTTCGCCGACTTGACATCCTGCTGGCCGTAGTACCAGTACATGTTGGGAAATATCCGCTCATCGTCAAAGGGAAGTATGTCGAAGGGCACAATGGAGTAGCCCCGGCTTGTAAATTTCCGGGGAATGCCCATGTTGGCTTCCGGGGTAAAGGCGTTGTAGGGCCGGCCAAGAACCGCGATCACGGGCCTGTCCGCCCTGCGGGCATCCTCGACGGCCGCCTCTCCGAGTTCCTTCGCCGCCCTGAAATAGCCGGTTTGTTTTGCGAGCGCCTTTTCAAAGGCCGCCCTGGTTTCCGCGGGATCTATTCCAAGCCTTGAGGTCATGACGGTGAAAAGCTCAAGCGCCTTTTCATTGCCGAATTTGAAACTTACCACAAGCGGAAGAAAACGGTTCTTTCCGATTTCGGGAAACGCCTTTTCAATATAGTAGGGAAGGCTCTGGGTAATGGGGCAGAAGTTGGCGTGGACATCTTCCTCGTAGCTGGGCATGTCGCGGAAATGGGCAAGGAGCACGTAGTCCGCGCCCTTGTCAAGGCAGTCCTGCACCGCCCCGTGCGCTATTTCCGCGGGGAAGCAGTAGGTCGATTCGGCCCGCGCCACTCCCGCGTGGACCACTTCGTCCGAAAGAAAAGTCTTGATCCCCAGTTCATAAAAGAACCAGGAATAAAGGGGATAAAGGGTATGCGTTGAAAAACAGCGGGGAATGCCGACGACATAATCGCGCTTACGCGCCGCGGGGTCGGAAGGCGCGGCGTATTCTTCAAACATGAGCTTCTGCCGCTTTTCGACATAATCGAAAACGGGCACGTCCTTCACCTGTTTTCTCATGTTGGTGTATTTATTGCAGCGGCCCCCGAACATGTACTTGTGCCCGTTGACATTGAGCACCTGTATGGGACAGCGGTTGTCGCAGGCGGTACAGGTAAAGACCCTTTCGTAACCTATTTCGCGGTTCAAAAGATCGTCTATTACCACGGCCCTTTCCTCAAGAAGCCCGTCTGAGTGTTTGCGCTTTGCCAGCAGCGCCACGCCGAAACAGCCCATGAGCTCGGGCGAGGGGGGAACAAGGATCTCCTTGTCAAGCATCATGGCAAAGGCAAGGGGCACCGCGGGGTTCTTTGCCACGCCGCCCTGAAGGAACACCTTCCCGCCTATGGTGCGGTTCCCGACTACGCGGTTAAGGTAATTGGCGACAATGGAACAGGCAATGCCCGCCGTGATGTTTTCCCGCGTGGCGCCCTGCTGAACCGCCTTCCGTATGTCCGAATTGATAAAGGCCGAACAATGCTCGCCGAATTTGAGCGGGGCATCCGCGCCGAGCGCTATGGGGCCAATGTCCTTTGCCGAATGAATCGAAAGATCGCCGGAGGCCGATTCCTCAAGAAACGAGCCTGTCCCCGCCGAACACGCCTCGTTCATCGCGTAATCAATGGGAACGCCGTTTTTAAGCAGCACGTATTTGGCGTCCTGCCCGCCTATTTCGAAGATCGTTTCAACTTCCGAATCAAAGAACGTGGTCCCCACAGAATGAGCGATGATCTCGTTGTACACGCCGGGAGTTTCAAGAAACACGCCGAGTATTTCCCGCGAAGATCCGGTGGTGGAAACAAGGCGTATGTCTATTTCCTTTTTACCCGTATCGGCAACAACCTGTTCCTGTATTATGGAAAGACATTCCTTGAGCGCCTTGACAGGATCGCCGTGCGTGCGCCCGTAATGGCTCGCCGTAACTTCGTCGGTTTCCATGTCCACAAGGCACGCCTTGGTGGTGGTGGACCCGCCGTCCACGCCGAGTATGTAGGCGCGGCCGGCCTTGACCTTCCCGCCGGGCTTCTCGAAACTCTTTACCTTGTGCCGCCAGTCCCGCAGGGCGGAAAGCGCGCCGAAACGTATCTCGTTGGGCTTAAGAAGCCGCGCGGCGGGGGGAAGCGGGCTTCCCGATCCTGGGGCCAGCACCGCGGCGCCCAGCGCCTCAAAAACCGGGGCCTCCTCCGGAATGACAAACTCTATATGCGGGGCTTTCTCCCTGATAAAACGGATGATGTGGCGGTTCAGCGTTATTCCCCCCGTCAAAACGACACGGCCCGAAGAAATCTTCGCCCTTTTAAGGAAGTCAATAACCTTGACGGCCATTACGTCGGAAAGGGAAAGGACTATGTCGTTTTTGGTCGCCTCCCGTTTGTTGAGCCGGTGGGTACAATCGCTCTTCATGAATACCGAACAGCGGGTTGAAAGGGGGTACACCTTCGCGTCGTCGGGAACCTTGTCTATGTCCTCAAGTGTCATGTCCATGCGGGCAAGCTGCTGTTTAAGAAATTCCCCCGTACCCGAGGCGCATTTATTACCGGAAAAATTGTTGATTATCTTCCCCGAGGAGTCAAGCGAATAAACGACAAGATCCTCGCCGCCCATGCTGACAACCGCGTCCGCTTTCAAATCCAGCGCCCTGAGAGCCGCCTCCACGCAGAGGGGTTCAAGCGTGCCCGCCGCGTTAAACATGAACCGGCCTTCATTGCCGGTAACAAGGACCGGAATGCCTTCCGAAACACGGCCCTCGGAAAGGAGTTTGCGTACCGCCGCGCCGAAATCCCCCTCGTGGGGAACCGAAGCGGACCACCGCGTCTTTCCGTCTTCCGCCACAACCATCTTCAAGCTGGTAGATCCGATATTGATTCCTAATGACTGCATCCAGTACCTCTGCGTTTCAAGTTGGTCACACGAGCCGGTTCCGAAACCATGGCCCCCCAGGCTTTCAGAAAGCCCGGGCCGCCGGATTTCCGAACCGCCTTTCATGATAACAGGCGCCGCCGTATGGTTCAAGCGCCGTTCCGCCGGGCCCGCCGCCCTCCGTTTCAGGCTTTCGGGCCGCCTGATTTCGGGACAGCCCTTTCACCCAAAAATTTTCAATTTTTTTTCAAAAAAAGCTTGACATAATAATAGTAACTATTATTATTATAGTATGTCAACAGGGAAATTATCAAGGAAACACAGCGGCAAACGGGACGCCATTCTTGAGGCCATAAAGTCTACGGACGAGCATCCCAGCGCCCAGCGGGTGTACGACAGGCTCAAACCCCGCATTCCCGGCCTTTCCCTGGGTACGGTGTACCGCAATATCAGCGTTTTCAGGGACGAAGGGGACGTTGTTTCGGTCGGCGTGGTAAACAGGGAAGAACGTTTCGACGGTAAAACCGCGCCCCATCCCCACCTGGTCTGCGGGCGCTGCGGCGCCATTGCCGATCTTCCCTGCCCGGACGAAGGCGCCCTGCGGCGCACCGGGGAAAAAATTGCCGATCCGGTTTCCCGCGCCGGTTTTGTCATTGATTACCGCAAAACGGTGTTTTACGGCCTGTGCGGGGCGTGCGCGGAACATTCCGGCGCGGCGCTCCGGGAAGGCGGAGAGGCGCCTTCCAAAGGAGATTGAGCCTGTTCCAGAACCCGGCCGGTGCGGACCTCCGGTTCGATGGAACGGCCCGGTTAATTCAGCATGATTCGGCGTCTGCCGGATAGTATATCTTCAAATCACGAATGGAGGATTGTATGAAAAAATGGGTATGTTCAGTGTGCGGCTATGTATACACCGGGGATCAGCCTCCGGAAGCCTGCCCGCAGTGCAAGGCGCCGGCCGCCAAATTCAAGGAACAAACGTCGGGCGGAGGCTTTGCCGCCGAACATGTCGTCGGAGTTGCCAAGGGCGCCGAACAGGATATTCTTGAGGATCTCAGGGCCCACTTCAACGGCGAATGTTCCGAAGTCGGCATGTACCTTGCCATGAGCCGGGTCGCCGAGAGGGAGGGGTATCCCGAAGTCGCCGAAGCCTACAAACGTTACGCGTTTGAAGAGGCGGAGCACGCGGCGAAATTCGCCGAACTTCTGGGCGAGGTGATAACCGACAGCACAAAGAAAAACCTTGAAATGCGCATCGAAGCCGAACACGGCGCCTGCGCCGGCAAGACCGACATTGCCAAAAGGGCCAAGGAACGCGGCTACGACGCCATTCACGACACCGTCCACGAAATGGCCCGCGACGAGGCCCGTCACTGCTGCGGTTTCAAGGGACTGCACAAAAGGTTCTTCGAGTAACCGCGCCTCTTTCACAGCCTTTTCTCCGGGGCGTTAGCCGCTTGGCCGCGCGTTAACGCCCCAAAAGGCCCCCGCGGAACCGGCGGCGGCTGCAATTTCGAATTCAACCACAGACAGAACGGACAGAACGGACTTTTGATTTCAAATTTGTATTTTGTCCGTGTTGGTCTGTGTTTGTCCGCGGTTGTTTTGAATTCGGAATTACTGCGGCGGCCGCCGCTCTGGTGTTTTACCGCAACCTTTCATATACTTGTACTAATGAACATAAGAATGGATCAGCTTATCCGGGCGATAGCGGCGGCTCTTGACATTGTGGAAGGGAATCTGTTGGGGGCAAGTACGCACCACGGCAAACGCATCTCGGCGCTCTGCGCGGCTATGGGGCGGACCTTCGGCATGAGCGAAGAGGAACTTTCGGCACTGACTACCTGCGCCCTGCTCCATGATTCGGCCCTTACCGAATACATACGGGCCGAAAAACAGGGGGAACAGGTGGCCCTTCCCCTGCACTGCGGCTACGGCCAGCGCAACGCCGAAAGCCTCCTCCAGGGCCGGGACATACAGGGCTTTATTCAGTATCACCACGAATGGGCCGACGGCACAGGCCCCTTTGGGAAAAAGGAAGGGGAATTTCCCCTGGGGGCGGAGCTTATCGCGATTGCCGACATGCTCGACGTTCATCATCACCTTGAAACGCTGAACCCCGATTACCTTCCCGTACTGCGGAACGAGATACGGGAGGCGGCGGGAACGCAGTACACCAAACGGGCCGCGGGCGCGATGCTCGCCGTTCTTGACGAAGACATGCTTGAAAGTCTTGGGAGCGGCCGTATCATCGATTCGGCGGAAAAGGCCATTCCGTCCTGGTACGCCGATATAGACGACGAGGTGATCTTCCGGGTTGCCTATATGGCGATGCGCATCATCGACTATAAATCGGCCTATACCCGCAGCCATACGACGCAGATTGCCAACAGAAGCTGGCTCATGGCAAAACACTACCATTACGGCCCGGCCGAATGCGCGGAGATCTACCTCGCGGCGTCGCTTCACGACATAGGCAAACTTGCCGTTCCCGACGAGATACTTGAAAAACCGGGAAAGCTTGACAAAGAGGAATTCCGCATCATTCAGAATCATGTAAGAGATACCGACGTGATCCTTCAGAATATCGAAGGCTTCGATCATATATGGCGGTGGGCGGCCTGCCACCATGAAAAACTCGACGGTTCAGGATACCACCGGGGGAAAAAAGCGGATGAGCTTGATTTTAATTCGCGCCTTTTGGCCTGCATAGACATCTACCAGGCGGTAAGCGAAGAGCGCCCGTACCATCCCCGGCGCAGCCACGGGGAAACCCTCCCCATACTCTACGACATGGCGGACCACGGGCTTATTGACGCGGGAATAGTGAAGGACCTCGATGAAGTAATGTTCCCCTTTTCAAATCAGGATCTGCCCTTTCCCGAACAGGCCGGAGAAGCGCCCCGGTAGGAAACGTTCCTCCGGCCGCGCCCCTCCGGCTGCCGGTTTACGAAACGGCGGGCAGCGAGGCGAAGCTCTTTTCCAGATCCGCGTCTGTGGGAATATAATCGCTCATGGTCTTCGCGTTATAGTCCGTGTAAGCCGACAGATCGAAATAGCCGGTTCCGGTCAATCCGAAAAGAATCACCTTTTTTTCTCCCGTGCGTTTACATTCAAGCGCCTCGTCAATGGCCGCCTTTATCGCGTGGGCCGATTCGGGCGCGGGCAGTATGCCTTCCGCCTTCATGAAACGGACCGCGGCGTCAAAGACCCCCGTCTGTACTTCGGCCCTTGCCTCAATGTACCCGTCCCTGTACAGCTTCGACAGAGACGAATTCATCCCGTGGTAACGGAGCCCTCCGGCGTGATTGGCGGACGGAATGAAACTGTTGCCCAGCGTGCACATCTTGATAAGGGGCGTGGTCTTCGCGGTATCGCCGAAATCGTAGGCATAGCGGCCCCGCGTAAACGAAGGACAGGAGGCGGGCTCAACGGCGATAAAACGGGTCTTTGATTTTCCCGCCAGCTTTTCGCCCATGAACGGCGCGATAAGGCCGCCGAAATTTGATCCCCCTCCGGCGCAGCCGATGATGATGTCGGGCGTAACGCCGTACTTGTCCAGCGCCGCCTTTGCCTCCTGCCCTATAATGGACTGGTGAAGCAGCACATGGTTGAGCACGCTTCCCAAAACATAACGGCACTTGTCCGTCTTCACGGCCTTTTCGATGGCTTCCGAAATGGCGCACCCCAGGGAACCGCCGGTATCGGGATCATCCTCAAGGATCTTCTTCCCCGATTCGGTAGTTGTTGAAGGCGAGGGAACAAGACGCGCCCCGTAGGTTTCGATAAGCGCCTTGCGGCCGGGTTTCTGCCCGGAACTGACCTTCACCATAAAAACCGTCAAGTCCAAGCCGTAAAAAGCGGAGGCCATGGCCATGGCGGTGCCCCACTGCCCCGCCCCGGTCTCCGTGGTAAGGCTCGTGAGCCCTTCCTCTTTGGCGTAGAAAGCCTGGGCGGCCGCGGAATTGAGCTTGTGGCTCCCCGACGTATTGGTTCCCTCGAATTTGTAGTAAATCTCCGCCTGTGTCCCCAGGACCTTTTCCAGAAAATAGGCCCGGACAAGCGGCGCCGGCCTGTAGGCCCGGTAAAATTCCCCTATACCCTCCGGAATGGGAATGAGGCGGGTAGTGTCGTCCAGCTCCTGCTTTACAGGCTCCTTGCAGAAAACGGCTTCCAGATCCGCCGCCGTTGCCGGTTTAAGGGTCCCCGGATGAAGCATGGGGTCCGGTTTTTCCTTCATATCGGCCCGTATGTTGTACCAGTACCTGGGGATCTCATCTTCGGAAAGGTACAAACGGGCCGGAATTTTCGTTGTCATGATACGCTCCTTGCAAAAACATTCGTTGTCCGCGCATATAACATACGCGGCGGCATACGTTTCTTCATATAGAAACATATGTTACTATCAATAGAAACACAAGTAAAAATCTTTGTCAAGGGAATTCAGGGGGAAATATACGATAATTTCGAATTCAAAATAACCACGGACGACACGGACCAACGCGGACAAAAAATACATTTGAAACCAAAAAAGTCCGTTCCGTCCGTGAGGTCTGCGGTTAATACCGGTCTTGTCCGTTCTATCCGCGAGGTCCGTCTGCTCCAGATAAGTTTGAAGCATATCTAACAAATATGATAAACGTAATCAAGATTAAAATGAAAAATTTTATTTCAAGCGAGAGTAACATCTTCGTCATCATTCGACAATTCTTCAAGGATCATTTCCGCGCGGCGTAAGTCTCTCAAGCTTGGAATATCAGAGACTTCTGTCATTTTATCAAGAGAATCATCATCAAACACGCATCGAAAAAGGTGTGTTCGATAGTCAGTCGTTAGTTTTAAGTCACTTTCAAGGATGTTCGCAAGATGAAGAATTCCGCGTTTAGCAGCTATGAGCTTTAAATTATTTATATGTTCTTCCATTTATTGTCTCCTTGATGTTATTCTTTCATAAGATACTATAAGAAAAAAATAACCGTATTCAAAATTGGTTAATACCGATTTTTGTCCGTTCTGTCCGCGAGGTCCGTGGTTACATTCTTGCATTTATATCTTCTTGCATACTATACGAATCAGCCAAGACCCGCCTTGCGCCGGGTGTACACGTCGTAGAAGACCGCGAGGAGCAGGATGACCGCCTTGACCACGTACTGGTAGTGCTGGCCCAGGTTCATCAGGGACATGCCGTTGTTGATTGCGCTCATCACAAGGCCCCCCACGATGACCCCGACAACGGTTCCGATGCCGCCGGAAGCGGAGACCCCGCCTATATAGCAGGCGGCTATGGCATCCATCTCAAAGAGGTTTCCCGCCTGGGACAGGGCGGAGTTCATGTAGCCTGTGGAAACAACCGCGGCAAGGCCGCTTAGAACACCCATGATGCAGAAAACGGTAAAAACTATCAGTTCCGAATTGATCCCCGAAAGTTTTGCGGACCGGGCGTT
>JAISEB010000239.1 GCA_031264395.1 Treponema sp.
TGGGCGCCGCGGTCTTCCAGGGCCGCCAGTTCGTCTTCGGAGGGCCAGCCGGCCCATTCAAGGGATTCGACGCTTGTCCATTTGAGGCTTTCGATGGCCTGTTCGTATTCCTTTTTCGCGCCGCCCGCCCAGCCCCAGGAGCCGATGCGGAGGACTTTTTTGCCGTGTATGTGTTTACGGCGGAAGATGTCCAGGACATAGGCCATGGGGGGGAACATGGCGTATTCATAGGTGGGCATGGCCAGCACCAGTCCTGAACATCTGTAGGCGTCCGCCAGCACCCAGGACACGTTCTCGTCGGGGATGCGGCGCATTGTATAGGGAACGTTCTCTTTCTCTATGCCCCGTATTACCGCGTCCACGCCGGCTTTGGTGTTGCCGTACATGGAGCCCCAGATAACGGCGATCTCCTTTTCGGCCGGCCCTTTCGCGTAAGAGGCGTATTTGCCGTAACGGCCGATGATCCGCAGGGGATCTTTCCGCCAGACGATGCCGTGGCTTGGGGCCACGCAGGCGATGGGAAGATCCGCGAGTTTTTGTATGGCCCTTTCCACAAAAACGGAAAATGAGGATACGATATTGGCGTAGTAGCGGAAACTTTCGGCCTCGTAGAACGCGTGTTCGCTTTCGTTGAATTCGTCGTCAAAAACCCTGTCCCCCAGAGCGCCGAAGGAGCCGAACGCGTCGCAGGGAAAAAGCGCGCCCGAGGCGGCGTCCCAGACCGCCATGGTCTCGGGCCAATGAACGTTGGGAATTTCGTAGAACGTAAGGGTCCTTCCCCCTATATCAAGGGTATCCCCGTCTTTGACGGCCTCGAGGCCGTCTTCAATCTTGTAAAAGGATTTGACGAGGTTTATCCCCCTGGCGGTGGACAGTATCCGGGCCTTCGGGTTTTGCGCGCGGAATTCCCGGAGCCAGCCTGTATGATCGGGTTCCAGATGGTTCAATATAAGGTAATCTATCTGGGGAAAATGTACCCCGGCGGAAGCCAGGGCCGTTTCTACCTGTTCACAGGCATTGGTCCAGTCCCGGAAGAGGTCTATGAGGACGGTTTTTTCAGCTTTTATCAGGTAACAATTAAGGGAAACCCCGTAGGGAATGGGCCAGATACCCTCGAAAAGATCCTCCGTCTCGATGTCGGCGTGGATGCAATATACGGAATCGGAAATGATCCGGGCGTTCATCGGCTGTGCCGGTAAAGCGGATTTCAGCGTTTAAGGACGGAGACGACCCGTTCCAGCACTTTTTTCCGGTCCAAAGGCTTGACTATATAGCTTTTGGCGCCCATAAGCAGGGATTTTTTGACAACATCTTCCTTTCCCAGGGCGCTGACCATGATGACACAGGCTTCTTTGTCAAATTCAAGTATTTTTTCAAGCGCCGAAACACCATCCAGTACCGGCATGGTGATGTCCATGGTAACCAGATCGATGTTTGGATACAATTCCTTGTATTTTTCAACACCCTGGGCCCCGTCCGCGGCGGTTCCTGCCACCTCGAAACCCTCGGACGTGAAGATTTGGCCGAGCTGTTTCGCTATGAACATGGAATCATCTACCACAAGTACCCGGTACGAACCTCCCTCCGGCTTGATCCCTTCAGGCGGCTTTTCGTTGATGCTGGGCATATCACTCTTTGCTATCATGCCGTTCGCTCCTCTTTTCATTATACTTTACGGCATAGCGCGATGCAAGTCAAGTGCGGTAACATAGCGTGATGGCAATCCCCTTTTTACTGGCCCCAATGGCCGAATTAAGCCACCGGGCGCTTCGGGAATTGATTGAAAGTTTCGGCGGCTGTACCGAATATTTTACCGAAATGACAAGCGCGGCCGGCCTGCTTTCGGGCGGCCCTTTTGAAGCCTGGTATCTTGACGGCGGCCCCCGGCCCGAAAAGCTCGTGTACCAGCTTGAAGGGGCTTCTGCCGAAAAGATCGCCGCGGCGGCGGCGGTTCTGGACAGGCTTCCCTGCGCCGGCATAGACATTAACATGGGCTGTTCGGCGCCGCTTGTACGCAAGGCGGGGGCCGGGGCGGCCTGGATGGCTTCAATAGACGGGGCGGGCAATCTTGTCGCCAGGGTCCGCAAATCGACAAAAAAACGCCTCAGCGTCAAAATCCGGGCCGGTTTTACCGGCGATTTTGAGTATCTTCTCCGTTTTTGCCGCCGCCTTGAGGAAGAAGGGGCGGAGCTTATCACCCTTCACCCTCGTACGGCCGGTGAAAAATTCAGGCGGAAAGCCCGCTGGGACTATGTGTACCGGCTCAGGAAGGAGCTGCGCGTCCCCGTGGCCGGAAACGGCGACATTTCGGACGCGGAGGAGCTGGCAAAACGCGCCGCCTTTGACGCCGGGAATGGGGCCCGCGGAGGCCTCATGACAGGCAGGGCCGCCGTCCGGGAACCGTGGATCTTCGCCCGCGCCCGGCGGCTCGGGGCGGGGACAGAGCTTGAGGCGGGGGCGCTTTCCCGGGAAAGGGCTTTTCCGGCCGGAGCGGAAAGCCCCCCTGTCGAGGAGACGGGGCTCAGGTTTCTGGATCTGCTTGCCCGGCATCAGCCGCCGGAATTTCACCTTTCGCGGGCCCGGCGCTTTTTCAGCTATTTCTGCGACAATCTCACCTGGGCAAACCACGTAAAAAACCTGATTAACCGCGAGGAGGGCCTTGCCGGCATTGAAAGGGTATGGCGGCGGCACTTTGAGGAACACCCGGAGGAACGCGCCGGAAAATACTTCCGCAGCCTTAGTTCCTTTTCGTCAGGTTCTTTACCCATCTCTCCTTGCCCAGAAAATGGCGCGCGATGAAGATCTTGACGATGTCCGTGAGTTTAAGGATGGCGAACATGGGAACGGGCGCTATGCTGGTACAAAGGGCCAGTACAAAGGCGCCGGGGACAAAGAGCAGGGTGTTGATGGAGACGTCGACATACATGCCCAGGGAGGTATCGCCGCCCGATCTTGATATGGCGAATATGGCGTTAAGAAGGGCCCACAGGGGAAG
>JAISEB010000039.1 GCA_031264395.1 Treponema sp.
CGAATTCGCCTGGCTCAAGGAAATGTACGATTGCCTTAAGTCCATGGAGGTAAGCCAGCATGTTTCTTTCAGCCCGCACTGGATGACGGACCTGACGCCGTCCTTTGAGGAATGGGAAGCGTGGTTTGAAAAATGTTCCGCGCTGATGGACGTGATAATCATTCATCCCTACTACATCGGCGAGCAGAGCGACACGGCCAAAAAGGCCGAGTTCGAAAGGCTGCTGGATTCCTTTGCGGCGCTGGCGAAAAAGCAGAACAAGGGGATTGTCGCCAGCGAGACCTGCTGGGGTTCCCTGGATGACAGGTGGCGCGTGGAGAACATCCGTTACACGATGACCGAGCTGAAAAAACGGGGCATAGGAATTATTCCCCACGCGCTGCATCACAGTCTGGTCGCCGATCTGCATCTGCCGGAATACGGGCCCGTCGGGCCTCCGGGAGATCTGCGTTTCATCAACGCGGACGGTTCCCTGAGGAAAGGGCACGAGGTCTACAACGATTTTTAGAGGATCGTCCCAGACATAATAGTGCGGCGCCCCTTTTCCGGCTGTGAGCGGTATGAAGGCGCCGCCTCTTTTACGCGGCAGGAGATAGACTGAATGAAAAAGAACAGTTTGCTGAAAATGAGGCTCAGAAACAACAGCCTTGGGTATAAACTCCTGCTTCCCGCGACCCTGCTTATCGCGGTAATAAGCATTTATCCGCTTTTCAGGGGTATTTCCCTGGGCTTCATGAGCTACAGTATCAGGCGGATGAGGCAGGCAAGATTTACCGGGCTCGACAATTTCATCCGGCTGCTTGCCACGGATTCGGAGTTTTACAGTACCCTCGGGTTTTCCTTTGCCTACGCATTCTCCGTGGTTGTCATTTCCTATGTGTCGGGCATGTGTTTTGCCCTGCTCTTGAACCGTAACATCAAATTCCGCGGTTTTTTCCGCGCCATGATCCTTATTCCATGGATCATCCCGCCCGTTGTCGCCGGTACGAACTGGACATGGCTGCTCAACGACATCCTCGGTTTTATCAACGTTACGCTGATACGGCTGGGAATAACAGGCCGGCCCATCCTGTTTCTGGCCGATCCGGTACTGGCCCGGATTACCGTGTGCTTTACGGGGGCCTGGAAATCATTCCCCTTCATGACCATTGTCCTGCTTTCCGGGATGCAGGGGATTCCCGACGAACTGTACGAGTCCGCGTCTATAGACGGCGCGGGTTTCTTCCGTTCCTTCCGGGCGATAACAATGCCCATGCTCAAACCGGTTTCCATGATAAGTACCGTCCTGATGTTTATCTGGACCTTTAACAACTTTGAAAACATCTACCTTCTGACAAAGGGAGGGCCCGCGAACGCGACCTTCGTCCTTCCCATTCTTTCGTATTACACGGCGTTCTTCCGTTCCCAGCTTGGCTATGCTTCGGCAATATCCACCTTGATGCTGGTAGTCCTTCTGCTGCTTGCCCTCGTGTACATGCGGATTCTTCGTACCAATAAATGAGGCGGGGAGGAAACAATGAAACTGATATTGAGGAAACAGATTAAAGATATATTGACGTATGCCGCCCTGATACTGGTTATCATAGTTGTGGATCTGCCGTTTTTTCAGATGCTGTCGGTCTCGTTCAAGGGCAGGCAGGAAGCCCTGAGCAGCGTGAAGTTTTTTCCGGAACGGATACGCTGGGATAACATAGCCCTCGTATGGGGCCGGACCGATTTTCCCAACAACATCCTGAACAGCGTCATCGTGGCCGTGGCCTCAACGCTGTGCTGTATTGTCATCGCGGTTATTGCCGGGTACGCCCTTTCCCGTTTCAGGGGCAAGGTTTTTTCCGGCTACGCCATTCTCCTTCTCCTCCTCCAGCTTTTTCCCAGCATCCTGCTTCTTATCCCTCTCTTTGTTATTTACACCAGCCTCGGCCTTGTCGATACCCTTCTGGCCTGTATCCTCGCCTATACGACGGGGAACCTTGCCTTTTCAATATGGATGATAAAGGGGTTTATGGACACAATACCCTTCGATCTTGAAGAGGCCGGAATGATAGACGGCTGTACCCAGTTTTCCGCCTTTCTGCGTCTTATCATCCCCATTTCCATGCCGGGAATATCAACGGTCGGTATTTTTACCTTCATCAATTCGTGGGGCGAGTATACCCTCGCGTCCATTCTTCTGAGGAGCGATCACAATATCACCCTTACGCTGGGGCTCCAGAAATTCGTCCTCCAGTTTACCTCGGACTGGCCCTCGCTTATGACGGCGGCTTCCATTGCCACAATACCGACGATACTGTTCCTGGTGTTCGCCCAGAAGTACCTGATACGGGGAATGTCGGCCGGCGCCGTGAAGGGATAAGAACCGGCGCGGTAAAACACCGCCGGTGCAATGCAAGTATAGGGTAACAGCCTGGGGAAAACGCCCCGCGCTTTCTTACAGTATGAGCATGGCGTCGCCGTAGCTGAAGAAGCGGTAGCCTTCCCGGACGGCTTCGGCGTAGCTTTCGAGGATAAAATCAAGCCCGGCAAAGGCCGCCGCGAGCATGAGCAGGGTCGAGCGCGGGGTGTGGAAGTTGGTAAAGATCCCGCCTGTGACATTGAAGCGGCTGCCGGGGTACAGAAAGAGAGAAGAAGTCCCCTCCCCTTCCCGCACGCCTTTTCCGTCCCAGGCGCTTTCCAGCGTGCGGACGCTCGTGGTTCCCACGGCGATGATCCTCCGGCCCAGAGAGCGGGCACTCTCTATTTTACGGGCGTTTTCCCCGTCAATAACAAAGTTCTCTCCGTGCATTACGTGATCCTCAACGGCGGCGGTACGTACAGGAAGAAAGGTCCCGAGTCCCACGTGGAGGGTGACAAACGCGCTGTCAACGCCCGTTTCGGCAAGCCGGGCGAGAAGGCCGGCGGTAAAATGAAGACCGGCGGTAGGCGCCGCGGCGGAACCGGGAAAACGGGCGTACACCGTCTGGTAACGTTCCCCGTCAAGGGGGGTGTCGTTCCTCCGGATGTAGGGAGGAAGGGGCACATGCCCCCACCTGTCAAGCCAGGCGTCGTCCACGGGTTTTTCAAAACGGAGAACGCGGAACTCCCCCCCGCTTTCCGCTGTAATTTCCGCCCGGTTTTCGCCGCCGAAGAGGTAACGCGCGCCTGTTCTGTGCCGTTTGGCCCGCTTTGCCATGGCCTTCCAGGTATGCCCGTCAAGCTTTTCGGCAAGGAGGAATTCGGCGGGGGACCCGGTCTTTTCGGATATTCCCAGAAGGCGGGCCTTGCGCACCTTTGAATCGTTGAATACCAGAAAGGGGCGGGGGCCGGGAATGGCGCCGAGTATATCGGGCAGATCCTTCACCATGGCGTGACGCAGGGAACGGCCCGCCCTGTCGAGTACCATGAGGCGGCTTTCGCCCCGTACCGGAGGTGGATACTGGGCAACAAGATGTCCGGGAAGATCAAAGAAAAAATCGTCCGTCTTCATCTACAAAAGCGTCCCGCTTTCCCGCTGCCTGAGGTTGAGGTGCCCGTAAGCCAGGGCGGTTACCGTCCGGCCCCGGGGGGTGCGCTGGATAAGGCCCGCCTGTATGAGGTACGGCTCATAATAATCCTCAAGGGTGTCGGCCGTTTCCCCCACGGAAATGGCAAGGGTTTCGGCGCCCACGGGCCCGCCCCCGTACCGCTCGATGATGATTTTGAGGATCTCCCTGTCGTGCCGTTCAAGGCCCAGCCTGTCTATTTCCAGCCGTCCCAGCCCTTCCCGCACCACCTCTTCGGTAATGCGGTCCGTTCCGCCGACTTGGGCAAAATCCCGCATGCGGCGGAGAAGCCGGTTCACCACGCGGGGCGTTCCCCGCGCCGACCGGGCAAGCAGCAGGGCGGCGGCGCCGTCAACCTTGACGCCGAGTATACCCGCCGAACGGCGCACGATGGCCTCCATGTCGTCGTCCCCGTAAAACGAAAAACGGCAGGTAATGCCGAAACGGCTTATGAGGGGGCTTGCGACATTTCCCGCCCTGGTGGTGGCCCCCACGAGGGTAAAGGGCTGGAGGGGAATGCGTATGGTCCGCGCCGCCGGTCCCTGCCCTATGATCCAGTCCATCTCAAAATCTTCCATGGCGATGTAGAGCATCTCCTCAATGGCGGGTTTCAGGCGGTGGATTTCATCAATAAAAAAAACGGATCTGGGGGAAAGCGTGGTAAGTATGCCCGCGAGATCCTTCGGCTTGTCCAGGGCGGGCGCGGAAGTAACCTTGAATTCAGCGCCAAGTTCATTGGCCACCACCTGGGCCAGTGTGGTCTTTCCAAGGCCCGGCGGCCCGATAAGAAAAAGATGATCGAGGCTTTCGCCTCGGGCCTTGGCCGCCGAAATAAACACCGAAAGGTTTTCCTTCATGGCCGCCTGGCCGAGAAATTCCCCCAAGTTCCGGGGCCGGAGCGAAAAATCCCGCTCGTCTTCCCCGAAGGTTCTTTCAGGATGAAGTATCCCCGCTCCCTCTTTTTCCGCGGCCGGAACCGGTTTTGCTTTTCCCATGCTACCCTTCCGGCCCGCTCAAATTCACAATGGCTTCCCTGAAAAGCTCCTTTTCCCTTTCCGCCCCGCGTATCCCCGCGTCAAGGGCGGCGTCGGCCTTTGCGAGGGCTTCCGAGGCGGCCCGCCTGTCGTAGCCCATGCGGGCAAGGGCCTCGGCAAGCTCCCCCCAGGGCGAGGCGGCCTGTTCGGGAGCGGGCTTCGCCAGCTTTCCCTTGAGGGCGAGGATCATCTTCTGCGCGGTTTTTTTCCCCAGGCCGGGCACCAGTTCAAGTCGGGCAAGGTCCTCCGTTTCAAGGGCCCGCTCCAGATCCTCCTGCCCTATGCCGCTCATGATCTTCACCGCCGCCTTCGGGCCTATCCCTTCAACCTTGAGGAGTTCAAGAAAGGTGCCACGGCGGATCTCGTTCTGAAACCCGAAGATCTTCATCTGATCTTCCCGGTGAAAAAGCCAGGTGAAGATCCTCGCCTCTTCCCCGGCGGCGGGAAGGGCGGCCGCGTCCGTCGCGGGCACGGAAATTTCCCATTCGACGCCGCCTGTCAGGATGAAAACACCGTCGCCCCGCTTTTCGGTGAGGATGCCCCGGATACTGTTGAACATGAATGAACCATAGCATAACAAGAAACGTTTTGAAAGACAAATTCAGCCGGCCGCGCTGTGGGCGCAGCAGATCGCCGCGGCCAGGGCGTCCGCGGCGTGATCGGGAGAAGGAATCCCGGAGAGCCCCAGGATGAGCCGCACCATTTCCTGTATCTGGACCTTGTCCGCGCGGGCGGTTCCCACCACCCCCTGTTTGATCTGGGCGGGGGTAAACTCCCGCACATGAAGCCCCTTTTCCGCCAGCGCGAGGGAGATAACCCCCCTCGCCTCGGCGACAGGAATGGCGCTTGTTACATTGCGGCCAAAGTACAGGGTTTCAACCGCCGACTCGCCGGGGCGGTAGGTTTCAAGCAGTTCCTTAAGGGACAGGTAAATAAAAAGAAGGCGCTCCGCCCTGGGGGTTTGCGCCTTCGTTTCTATACAGCCATGGGCAACATACTTGACGCGGCCCTGTACATAATCGATTACTCCCCAGCCGGCGGAGGCAAGCCCCGGATCAACGCCCATGATGCGCCGCCGTCCCGGACGCTTCTCCTCAAGCCCGCTTTTCCCGCTCCCTGCCATGGAAGGGTTTATTCGGCCTCAAAACCCTCGGGGATTTCGAGGTTGGAGTACACATTCTGAACATCGTCATTTTCTTCAAGTTTTTCGATGAGCCTTGCCGCTTTGGAAGTCCCTTCGCCGTCCAGGGCAACTTCCACGTCGGCCACCATGCTTATCTCGGCGCTCATGGTTTCAAAACTCTTTTCAGAAAGAAAGTCCGCGACGGCCTCAAAGTCCTCCGGAGAGGTGATCACTTCGATGACGCCGTCCAAAAGGGCCACGTCCTCCGCGCCCCCCTCGATGGCGGCCTCCATTACCTGATCCTCGGTATATTTTTCACCGTCAAGGGTGATGATCCCCTGCCGCCTGAAAAGCCGGGACACGGAACCGGCGGTGGCAAGCTGGCCCCCCGCCCTTGTCAGGATGTTCCGCACATCCGCGGCGGCCCGGTTCTTGTTGTCGGTAAGCACTTCGATAAGCACCGCCACCCCGCCGGGGGCATACGCCTCGTAGGTCAGCTCCTCGTAGTTCACCCCTTCCAGTTCGCCCGTACCTTTCTTGATAGCCCGGTCTATATTGTCCTTGGGCATGTTGGCGACCCTGGCCTTGAGGACGGCGGTCCTCAGACGCGGATTCCCTTCGGGATTACCCCCTCCCATGCGGGCGGCAATGGAAATTTCCTTGATCAGCTTGGTGAACATCTGGCCGCGCTTCGCGTCGGCGGCCCCTTTTGCGTGTTTAATAGTCGCCCATTTACTGTGGCCCGACATAATCGCTCCTTCTTGCCAGAGAAAAATAACGTACGGCTAATCCTACCATACCGGAGAAATCCCCGTCAATATGACGCAAAAAATCCGCGCAACGCGGCGTTCACTTTCCGGGAAGCGGGCCGGGAAACTGCAAGAGCCCCGGCAAAACCAACAACAGACCTGCGGTCCGTGTTGTGCGAGAGGCTCCATCTACACGCGAAAAATTCCGGTTAACGGGCCGCTAAAATTTGCCCCGCTGAACGGCCTTGCCGACCGAATCGACGTAGAGATTTTCGTACCAGTCATAACTAAAGGGCTGTTTGGTGCGGATCTGCGGCTTTATAACGTCTTCAAGTTTGTTATGACAATCTTCACAAATATCAAACTTGGTTACATGGAAATAATTACGCCCTGAAACAGGAGCATCCATTTTCTTCCCGCACACATCACAGGTAAGAGTCTTCATACTGCTCTCCTTGATAATCCAATATAAATTCATAATACTTCATTATGAAAAAAATGTCGAGATCCCAGGAAGCGTTTTTTGCCCCCGGCGGGCCATATTGCGGAAAAAAAGTCCTTGTCGTCGCCGAATTGGGCACTTCCCACGGCGGCGATCCGGTAAAAGCCGGAGAACTCATAGCCGCCGCCGGGGAAGCCGGGGCGGACTGCGTCAAATTCCAGATGGTATACGCCGACGAAATTCTCCATCCCAATACCGGCGCGGTAAAACTTCCCGGAGGGGATATCAGGCTCTACGACCGTTTCAGGGAGCTGGAAAGAGATCCTTCTTTTTACGCCCGGCTCAAGGAAGAGGCGGAAAAGCGGAATCTTCTGTTCCTCTGCACGCCCTTCGGGCCGCGGAGCGCCCTGCGCCTCAGGGAACTTTCCCCCGTAATGGTCAAAATAGCCTCCCCCGAACTTAACTACACGGGCCTCCTCAGGGAAACGGCGGGGTGGAAGATTCCGGTCCTCCTCTCGTCGGGGGTTTCCCGGCTGGGAGACATAGAAGAGGCGCTGGAGATACTTGCGGGGGCCCCTTCCGTCTGCCTTCTTCACTGCGTAACCGCGTACCCGGCCCCGGAAACGGACTACAATCTCAGGGTCCTCGGGAGCCTTTCGGCGGTATTCGGGGTTCCTGTGGGGATAAGCGACCACAGTCTGGACGAGGAACTGGTTCCCGCGCTGGGAACGGCGATGGGAGCGGCAGTTGTTGAGAAGCATTTCTGCCTTTCACGGGACGATCCGGGGCTGGATGACCCCATAGCCCTTCCCCCCGCCGCCTTTTCACGTATGGTACGGGCGGTCCGGGAGGCTTCCGGGCGGGGAACGGAAGAAACCGTCGAAAAGTACCGCCGGGAACGGGGTAAAGAGGAGGTTGAAAGGGTCCTCGGGGACGGGATCAAGCGTCTTGCCCCTTCGGAACGGGCCAATTACGAGCGGACCAACCGTTCGCTGCACGCCATGGTTGACATAGAGGAAGGGGAAGAACTTTTGCCCGGCCATATAGGGGTCCTTAGAACCGAAAAGATCCTCAGGCCCGGCCTTCCCCCGTCATGGGAAAACCGCGTCGCGGGGCGGAAGGCCCGGCGTTTTATTCCCGCCGGGGAAGGAATACGGTTTGAGGATGTGTAAAAACCGTCCGGGATACGGTGTCCGGAAAGCGGCCCCGGGCCAAAGCCTCCTCTTCATGGAGCCCTCCATATTGCCAGATTCGCTAATTTGTATCAAACTGGTAAATGAAGAGACGGTTCCAAAATACCGGATTGCGGAAGCGGCCTTGGATGTGTCCGTAACACGGGCACGTCACGGGCCGTCTTGAAAGGGCGTTCGTCCATGGCGTGTTAAACACGGACGGGCGCCGTCATCGCAAAGGAGTTTTCTTCATTATGGCCCACGCACCAACGGGAGCCGCGCAGTATCTGGCGCGGTTCGGCGAACAAAGCATAGCCTGCAACCAGTATGCCTTAACCAAACTGGGGGTGGACAGGAGCCATTGCTTTCTAAAAATAGACGAGTACGTTATCCTCTGCGTCCCTTTCCAGTTTGGTTTCAAGCGATCCCTTTTTCTCGCGTCCCTTTCAAAACAGGAGATGGCCTTTTTTCAGCGTTACGTAAACGGCATCGTGGGCCTGTCCATCGCCTTTACACCCAGCGGCCAGCAGGAACCCATCAAATTTTTCATACGCTGTACGCTTTCGACCATAGGACAGATGAAGGGACGGGAAAACGTAGGCCTTTTTGTGGTGGATTACAAGGCCACGCCCGACGATCTTGTGTCCATGCTGGGCAATTTCCTTGAAAGCCAGGACAGGATCAGAACCCTGTACGATGATTACGGAAAGACCATGATCAAGCTGACCCCCGAAATTTCCAGGATCATCGGCTATAACATGTACGCCACCATCACAGAGCCGAACAAGGAAGGAAAGCGGATACAGGTGTACGGCCTGAGTTCCAAATCCATTGAACACATGGAGGCCCCCGGGGCGGAAGTCCGCGCGCCGGGAACCTCCGTCGCCTATCAGCTTTTCTTCAAAAAATACCGGATCTCCTCGGCGGGAAGCATCATTCAGGCGGAGACGCTTCCGCAGGGGCTGGTCAGGACCACGGCCCAGATCGCGTTTAGCCCCGAATTGGTTGAAATTATCGATGATTACTGGTACACTGCCCGCACCGCTCCTTCTCAACAGGCGGCGCAGTGAGGCGTGTAATGATAACAGGAAAGGCGTTTTCTTCTCTTTTCGTGATCATGATGATTTTTACGGGCGGCTTTCTTTTTGCCCAGACACAAAGCGGCGAAATTCCGGCGGCGGAAAATACCGTCCAGCTTGACGCGGCAATCCGCTCTCTTGCCGCCCAGGCGGGGACCCGGCTTGACGCCCTGGACGCGGGAAGCCGGATAGGGGTCGGCGATTTTCTTTTTGAGGGTTCGTCCGTCTCGCTGGGTAATTACTGGAGAAACCAGCTTGTGAGCGGCCTTGTCGAAAGACCGGACCGGAAATTCATTCTGGATAACAACGCGGGCACGGGACAGGCGGCCTATGCCCTTTCCGGGGAAATACTCATCCTGGGAAGCACGGTGCGGGTGTACACCCGGCTGAGTAATGTACGGGAAAGTTCCCTGCTCGCGGTATGGATAACGGATCTGCGGTACAGTTCCTACCTTGACGAACTGACAAGCCGCTCCTCTTCATCGTCGTCTTCCTCGTCTTCCTCGTCTTCATCTTCATCGTCTTCGGGCCGGGTAATACGGGACAGTTTTGAAGAAGACAGTATGGACAACCCGGTGGAAATTTCGGAGGGAACCTGGATTTCAAGGACCCTTCATTCGGACGATGAGGACTGGTTCCTCTTCGCCCCCGCGTCCGGGGGGCGTTACACCGCCGAAAC
>JAISEB010000087.1 GCA_031264395.1 Treponema sp.
ATGGATCTTTTGTCGTTTCCCAACAATACCGGCGTGCACATCATGACCTACCCCTACCGCGAGCACCGCACCCACGATGAGATTCTCGCGCTGATGCGTGAAGGAAAAGTCAGGGCAAAGGACATGTACAGCCATGTTCTTCCCGTGGAAGAGGCCGCTACGGGAATATCGATGATCGAAAAAAGGGAAGCCTTCAAGGTCATTTTGACTTTCTAGTTTTGTCTCCCGTTTTGTTCCGCGCCCTCGGCGATGATACATGCCGGTGTCCGCGCCGCCAGGGAATATAACCATATCAGGGGCCCCGCCTGTCCGCAATCTACAGGCTGTGTATTCCCTGTTCGCGGGCGTCGTCGAAGGTAACGCCCATGTACCGGGCGGCTTCCCGCAGGACCGGCAGATACCTGCCGTAAACGCCGCCTATATGGTGAATATAGGGGCCAAAAATGAGTTTCTCTTCCCACCTTTTCCAGTTGTCTACCTCAAGCCAAACATAGGAGCCTGTCGTCGCGGGTCCCGCCGTTGTTTTTCCCTCTCCCGCGAAAAGACTGTACTTCCCGTCAATTTCATCAAAGCGGCACAGGGTAAGATCTCCGTCTTTCATCCTGAACCACTCCTGTCCGTCTACAAGGGCCGCCTGTGAATCGGGCGCCTTTAGGGAGTAGGGGAAGGGGCCGCAGTGCCACAATAATTCGGCGTTTTCATTTTCCGGATGCCGGATAGTCAGGTCGGCGAGAAACGCCGGGGAATCATACAGGGCCGCCGCCTGAAGCATGACCATGGAAACGGCGCCGTTAACGTCGCATTCACAGGAAAGGGAAATGCCCATATCGGCAAGATCGCCCACCGCGACGCAGTGGGTAAATCCCAGGACGGAATGAAAAGCCGACCAGCATTCAAAGGCGCCGGCGCCGCAGCCGTTTTCTTCAAGCGCCCTTTTTGTCGCAATGACAAGCCCCGCGGTTTTTTTGACATCTTCGTCTTTCATCTTGCCGGTATCAAAACGTTTTTTAAGGCTTTCATAGTAGGCCGTGCATTCGCCGTCGCCGTTTTCCGCGAGCTTCAGTCCCGTGTCCAATATTAACGAGGTGGAAATAGGCGTGGTTAGAATACCGAACCTGGCAAGAAGATCCGCCTCGTTCGCGAGAACGCTCATAAAGGGAGAAGGACGCTCTCCTATCTTTCCTATTTTTAACCCTTTAAGATCCCTTACAACCGCCGCGGTCCTGATAAAGTTGAGGTATCCCTGTTTGAAATCTTCGGTATCGGCCGGTACATTGTATATGTAACTGTACGTAACGCCCTGGCGGCGGAGTACCTTTGTCGCCGCGAACATGCCGCACTGTGTGTCTCTGCCCCTCTTTTCAGGCAGGTTGGGGTGTTCGTCCCTCGCTCCCCATACCAGCGCAGGAACGCGGAAAGCGCCCGCGATGGCGGCCGCGACCGATTCTTCCCCGAAATCACAGAACGGCACAAACAGGGCGTCGATGCCCGCGTTCCTGAATTTTTCAACGGCCTTGGGTACGGTTTCAGCCTGACAGGCGATGCCGTTCTCGCACAGATCGTCAATGCCGACGATCTTTACAAGGCCGGGCCTTAGCTTCCCTATAACCGCCATGAATTTTTCTTTCTGGCGCCTGGCTTCGTTCATGTCAAGAAAACTCCGCTTCACAGGCGCTACGCCCAGAACAATGGTTTTGTTCGGCACAATACTACTCCTTCATATTTGCGGACGCTCTTCGGAACTACGCGCGTGTATGCTTGTATGCTCCCGGCCGGGCCTAACTCTTAACGGAGCCTGCCGTAAGTCCCTGTATAATATACCGCTGTAAAAACGCGTAGAACACAAGCATGGGCACTATGGAAAACATAAACGCCGCGAAGGCCAGATTGTAGTCCGCGGTATACTGGGATTTAAAATTGTACTGGAACAGGGGCATGGTCCATGAGGACCCCTGCCTGTTCAAAATAATCAGGGGGAGGAGAAAGTCGTTCCATATCCACAGTGTATTGAGGATGATGATCGTTACCGTCATGGGTTTTACAATAGGATAGATGATTAGAAAAAAAGTGCGAAGCAGATCGCAGCCGTCGATTTCGGCGGCTTCCTCAAGTTCAAGGGGCACCGATTTATAGTAGGCCACAAAGAGGAAGGCCCCCTGGCAGACGGAATAGGCGATATAGATAAGCACCAGGCCGTGGCGGTTCAGCAGATTGGTCCTGGAGGCGAATTGAGCCAGTGGTACCATGAGCACCTGAAAGGGGACAAAGATGCCGCTTACAAAGAAGAGGTACATGGCCTTGTAGTATTTGCTCTTGCCGTTTCTGGCGATGGAAAATGATACCATGGGAATAAGTATCGCGATGATTACCACGGAAAACAGCGTTACAAAAAAGGAATTGAAGAAATAATTGAAAAAATACCTGTCGCTCATCACCTTTTTGAAATTTTCAAGATAAAACGATGTCGGCGGGGAAAAAAAGTTTTGCGCCGACTGTTCGGGAGTTTTGAAGGCTACCGCGGCGGTGAGATAGAGGGGAACCAGTACCAGCAGCACTGTTATGATTGCAACCACATAGGATATAACAGTCACAGGCCGTACTTTTTTCATAGCTGTCCTACCTCAAAGCGGGAACTAAGTTTAATCTGCAGCAGGGAAACCATGGAAATTACGATTAAGAGCAGCACCGAAACAGCCATGGCGCTGTTCATCTGGACTTCCCAGAAGGCTATTTTATAGATCAGGTACCCCACAGATTCGCTTGTCCGGGCGGGACCGCCGTCTGTCATGGCCTGAATGTACTCAAAAACAGTTAAACCGTTTTTAAGGGTAAGTACAAAGGCGACGTTCAGTACGGGCAGGATAAACGGGATGGTGATCTTCCAGAATACCTGCGACGCGTTCGCCCCGTCAATGATTGCCGCTTCGTAGAGATCTTGGGGAACGTTTTGAAGCCCCGCCAGTATCATAACAAAAGGAATGCCGACGCCCTGCCAGATGTTGACAATGAGGATGCCGAAGATAACCGTTTTCGGATTCCCCAGAATGTTTCTGGACAGAATCTCGCTGCCTATCATCCTTCCAAACTGGGGAATTATACGGTAAAAAATTTCGTTAAAAATAAGGCCTACGGTAATCAGGCTCAATACTACCGGGGCAAAAAACATGGAGCGGAAAAAAGTCTTGAACCGGGGCCCGATTGCGTAGGTTACCATCAGCGCCAGGGCCAAGGCCACAACCATTACGGATAGTACCAGGAGAATGGTATACCGTACGGTAAATCCCATGGAGTTAAGAATACGGGGAGTAGTAAAGATCTGGATATAATTATTAAAACCGATGAATTTGTAAGTTTTGGACAAACCGTTCCAGTTGGTAAAACTGTAGAGCACGCCCCGTACCATGGGAATACCGTAGAGAATGATAAAAAGAAAGAGTACCGGAAATGAAAAAAGAAAATACCCCGCCTTCTTTGTGTTTCTCCAGGAATTTTTCATGCCTTGGATCCCCTGTATTGCCCATGGAAAAAAGAGGCCACAGCGTTTCCCGTGGCCTCTTTTTAACGGAAAGATTAGCCGTTATTCCAGACATCCCGCAAGGTTGTCACAAATTTCTCAACGTCGCCTGTCATGTAGAGGCTCTGGAGCGCCGCGCCGATATCGTCCTGCTGTTTGGTTGTCCAGATAACGTCCGCGGGCGATCTGCTGCGGCCGCCGTCGATGACCTTCTGCTGATCGGCCAGCTGCGGAGCGACATAGGTAACGCCTTTGATACAGGAGATGGAGCCGTCCTTCTCGGCATAGTAGGTAGCCGCGGCGGGGGTTGTTATAAATTCAAGGAACTTCCTCGACTCCGCGGGGTATTTGGCGGCGGAAGACATGGTTATGGCAAAATCGCCGGGGAAGGCCGTTACTCTGGTGTCGGCGGCGTTCACCGCGGGCAGCGGCATCAGCGAGAAATTCAGGTTCGGATTTGCCGCTTCGAAGGTAGGAATACACCAGCTGCCTTCGATGTACATGGCGGCCCTGCCGGAGGCGAAGTCCGCGCGGAGCTGATCGCGGCCGGAACCAATGACATCGGCCTGGGCGTAGGATTGGTATTCCACAATACGCCGGGCCATGTCCCGAAGCTGGTTTCCGTAAGGCTTGTTCAGATCCACCCTGCGGGCGGCCCAATCGGCCTGGAGAGTGTCATAATCGGGAACGGTCAAGAGATACACGCACATATCCTGCCGCGTCGGCTCCAGTTCCTTGCCGCAGATCAGCGCCGGGGTGATGTTGTTGGCTTTAAGGGTCTTGCACGCACTGATGAATTCCGCCCATGTCGTCGGGACGGCGATATTGTACTTGGCAAACATATCCTTGTTGTACCAAACGCCCATGGTATTGTAGGAAATGGGGATGAGCCAGTCTTTTCCTTTGTACCGGGTCACTTTGAGGGCGTCGTCTTTGATGTTCCGTATCGCCGGGAGATCCGATATATCCGCTATGTGCCCCGCGTCAACCCGCTGTTGAAAGTTTACCGTAGGCCATTGGGAGAACAGATCCGGCACGTCATTGGAAGCCATGCGCGTGGTAAGAACCCGTTCGGGGTCCGGTACAATGGTCTGTTCTATATCTATCGTAGGGTTCGCCGCCTCGAAATCCGCGATGAGTTTGTTCATGATGTCAACGGCTTCCCGTTTCAGGCTGACAAACTCGATTCTGGTTTTACCTCCTCCCTGGGCGCTGGGCCCGGCGAATACCGCTCCCGCGGCCGTTAAAACGATCAACGCAAGAAAAAGAAATCTTGTCATTGTTTTCATCGCAGATCCTCCTGTAATTAATAGTTGGAATTCAATGTTAAGAGTTATTATATGTCCTGCTTTTCCGGGCTGTCAACAAAAAAATAAAAAATGTTTCGTTAAGGGTGGCGCTGATTAGCCACAAGTTAATCGGCGCCACCCTGAATATCAGGAATCGATGACCTTTCCGCCGTACCCGCGAATTGTATCAACCCACTTGTCCGATTCTTCCCTTGGGATCTGTTCGTATTCATCCATGGGATCAAGGCCCATGCGGCCTGTTTTGGAGGCGGCAAGTTTATGATAGGGCAGGATTTCCACGCCCTCGAGCCTGTCCAGTTCTTTCGAAAGGGCGGCGATTCCCCTGAAATGATCGTCCCTGTCGTTTAAGCCATGGACAACAGGACAGCGCAGCAGTATCCGCGCGCCTTTCCTGTGCAGGTTCCGCAGATTTTCCAGGATCGGTTTATTGTCTACGCCGGTAAACTTCCTGTGCAGAGCGGGATCGGTTTCCTTGCAGTCGTACAAAAAAAGATCGATGTAGGGCAGCACGGCCTCCAGAACGGAAAAATCGCAGAAGCCGCTTGATTCAAGCGCGACATGCACGTTTTCTTTTTTGATGTTTTTAACCAGCGCCAAAAGAAATTCCGGCTGCATGGCGGGTTCTCCCCCCGATACGGTAACGCCGCCTTCGCTGCCTTCGTAAAAGCGCTTTTCACGCATGATTTCCGATGTTATTTCAGCGACGCTGGCTTCCCGGCCGACAATTTCCAGGGCCCCGGCGGGGCACGCGTCAACGCAGGCTCCCCGCATGGCGCAGGCCGCCCGGTTCAGGGTATGCCTTCCGCCTGTAACGGAATGGACACGGGGACAGGCCAGCGCGCAGGCGCCGCAGTTAACGCATTTCCTTTCGGCGAAGGCAAGGTGTTTTTGTTTTTTAATGCCTTCGGGATTGTGGCACCACAGGCATCGGAGAGGGCAGCCTTTCAGGAAAACCGTGGTACGAATGCCGGGCCCGTCATGAACGCTGAAAAACTGGATGTTGAATATGCTGCCGGTCCTCTGCCGTATGTTTTCATCCGTTATTCCTTCTCCGCCGTTCATTCCGGGTATGCAACCTTTCCCTTTACGCCTGATGTTCCGTCCGGGCGATTATTTCTTCCTGCTGCCCCGCGTCAAGGTTGATAAAGTATTCGCAGAACCCCGCGATGCGAACCACAATATCGCGGTGTTTCATTGGATCAAGCCGGGCTTCAAGCAGATCTTCGCGGCGGACAAAATTTACCTGTACCTGGGGGCCTCCTTCCCTCATGTAGGCAAGAAGCAGGTTCTTGAGCGCCCTTGTCCCGCTTTGGGTGTTAAACAGATTCGCGTTTATCTTGAGGTTTGTCGCGACGGCGCCGTTCAGCTTCCCGTAGTCCAGTTTAAGCAGCGAGTTCATGAGCTTTGTCGGCCCCTCAATGTCACGCCCCTGGCCGGGTCCAAGATTGTCGCTCAGGGGGGCGCCGTTCAAACGGCCGTCCGGGGTCGCGGGGGTAATTTCGCCTATGCTGACATGGCTTGTATAACTGAAAAATGAACTCACGTATTTCATCGGCGTCGATCCGTCGTTGAGACGGAACACTTCGGAAGTATAGACGTTGTACAGATCCGAGGCCATGGCGTCCACCCAGTCAATGTCGTTTCCAAAGTGGGGAACCGAATTGAGGATATACTGCCTGAGCACTTCGTCTCCCTTGAAGTTTCTGTCCGCCGCGTCAAGCAGCGCGTCCAGGGACAGTTTCTTTTGATCGAAGACCAGTGTTTTAATTGCCGCGAGGGAATCGGCCATGGTGCCGAAACCCTGCCCCCATATGGCGATGTGCGCCGGAATTTCCGCTCCGCCCCGGCACATGTCCATGCCGCGTTCAAGGCAGCCGTCCGTTAAAACAGACCCAAACGGATCATAGCCGCTGCTGGTGCTGAACTCTTGTCCGGGCCGTATTTTGAAATCACGGATTTCCCCGGCAATCTTTTCCTTTACGGCGGCAAGAAGATCTTCAAAGGCGTCAAAACGGCGTTCCTTTTTTTGATGTGGGGCAAGCGCTTCCCGGAGCATCTGGGGGAAAGAGTTCACGAATTTATGCCCGGGGTAATACCAGCCGGCGTGCCTGTGCTGTATGAGCATTTCGACGCAGCCCATGTTGTAGTAGTCCCGCGCGTCTTCAATCTTCAGCCCCAGATCAACAAAATTTTTTATCCACACATCGTCGTTTACCAGCATGGGCATGCCGAAACCGCATTTGATTGTTTCAACCGCCTCGTCATACGCCCAACCGGGGGTCAGGTCTTTCGAGACGCGGAGGGCTATATTGGGATAGGGCAGCTTTACAACGCGGGCAGCCCTCAGAATCTCCCGGGTAAGATCGTTGCAGGCGTCCTTTCCGTCAATTGTCGTTCCTCCAAGGGCCATGCTTTGTACGGTGCGCATCTTTGGTTCGTTCACCTTGAGGAACATGCAGCACAGATAATC